>JAGAAH010000208.1 GCA_017615375.1 Lachnospiraceae bacterium
ATCAGATATACGATTTATTTGCGATAAGAATCCTGGTTGATTCGATTAAGGATTGTTATGCGGCACTCGGTATCGTGCATGAGATGTATAAGCCGATTCCGGGAAGATTCAAGGATTACATAGCAATGCCTAAGCCGAATAGATATCAGTCACTGCATACGACTGTTATCGGTACTAACGGAACACCTTTTGAAATACAGATAAGAACATATGAGATGCATAGAGTTGCCGAATACGGTATCGCAGCTCATTGGAAATATAAGGAAGTAGGTAAGGATACCAAGGATGGTGGCGATTCGACAGCCGCTACCGTAAATGAAGAAGAGAAGATGGCATGGCTTCGCCAGATCTTGGAATGGCAGAAAGAAATGTCGGATAATAAGGAGTTTATGTCACTTCTTAAGTCCGATCTCGATCTTTTTGCGGATTCGGTATTCTGCTTCTCGCCAAAGGGCGATGTTAAGAACCTTCCGGTAGGTTCTACTCCGATTGACTTTGCATATTCCATTCACTCTGCGGTAGGTAACAGAATGGTAGGAGCTAAGGTTAACGGTAAATTGGTTCCTATAGATTATGTTATTCAAAACGGTGACAGAATCGAGATTATGACATCTCAGAATTCGACGGGACCAAGCAGGGACTGGCTTAATATAGTTAAGTCTTCTCAGGCAAAGAGCAAAATCAATGCATGGTTTAAGTCGGAACTTAAGGAAGAAAATGTAGCTCGCGGTAAGGAATTACTGGAAAGCTACAGTAAAGCACACGGAATCGATTATACGGAGATTAATAAGCCGGATATTAAGGCAGCTGTACTCCACAAGTATGGTTTTAAGGACTGGGAGTCAATGCTTGCGTCAGTGGGACACGGCGGCCTTAAAGAAGGTCAGATTATAGGCAAGATGAACGATGTCTATAAGAAGATTAAGGCAGACAATATAACCGATGAAGAGATTCTTAATAATATTGCCAATAAAGATAATGATTTTATCAGAGATTTCAAGCGTACGCACGGCGGAATTACCGTTAAGGGAATTCATGACGTAGCGGTACGATTCTCAAAGTGCTGTTCACCGGTACCGGGTGATGAGATTGTGGGTTATATCACGCGAGGACGCGGAGTTACGATTCACAGAACCGACTGTGTCAATATGCTTGCTTTAAGTGATATAGAAAAAGAGCGACTTATAGACGCCGATTGGGAAGAAGGCTGCGAGAAGGGCAATTACATAGCAGAAATTCAGATATACGGTCATAACAGAAAAGGCTTATTGTCCGATATCACCAAGGTACTTACAGAGAAGAATATGGATATCATATCGGTACATACCAAGACCGGTAAGAATGATGTATCTTCCGTATTCCTTGCATTTGAAGTTAACAACAAGGAAGAGCTTAATACCGTGGTTGACAAGATTCGCCAGATTGAGTCGGTTATCGATATCGAGAGAACTTAAGGAGCAATAATGAAGATAAGTTGTGTTGTTGTGGGACCGATCGGAACCAATTGTTATATCTTGTCAAATGATAAGCATGAGGCGATAGTTATCGATCCGGGTGATCATTTTAAGACAATCAAGGAAAAAATTGATGAACTTGACTGTAAACCGCTTGCAATTCTTATAACGCACGGACATTTCGACCATACGGGCGCAGTACATAGAATGGTTGAGGAATATAAGATTAAGACATATGCCAATGAACTCGAGGAGCCGGTATTTACGGACAAGAGTTATTCCATGGCGGCAAAGCCTATTAAGATAGACAATTATCTTACGGATGGCGAAGAGGTTACAATTTCCGATTTTAAGTTTAAAATGATATCGACACCCGGTCATACGATTGGCGGCGCATGTTATTACTTCGAAAAGGAAAAAGCGCTTTTCGCGGGAGATTCTTTATTCTTCGAGTCGGTCGGACGTACCGATTTTAAGGGCGGCTCCGCAGCGGAATTGACAAGAAACCTTAAAGAAAAGATAATGTTACTGCCGGACGATACGGATGTATTTCCGGGACATATGGAATTTACAACCATAGGACATGAAAGGATTAATAATCCGTTTATCCAATAATGATTAAGATACATTTAAAGGATGATAGATTCGAAGCAGATGTAAGAGCGATGGTTCAGGCCTTTTATCCCAAGACGCTTCTTTATGTGGTAAAAGATAAGACCTGTCTTGAGGAACAGAAGCTTAAGGTTACGGAACCAGTTGATTTTACGCTTGACGTGGATACTGCTTTAGATGACAAAAATGAATTAAAGAGAAATTTATACAGGGATTTGTCACTTCGCACAGGGAAAAAGCTACCATGGGGAACACTCACGGGAATAAGACCTACTAAGATTCCGATGAAGCTTATTAATGAAGGAATTTCGGATGATGAGATTCTGAGGCATTTAAGTGAGAAATATCTTGTAAGGCGTGATAAGGCAGAGCTTTCGGTTAACATAGCCCATGCGGAGCATGAGATTCTTGGGCAAGTCGGAAAAGATACATACAGCTTATATATACACATTCCGTTTTGCCGAACTCGATGCGCATATTGTTCTTTTACTTCATTTCCCGTAAAAGCTTATGAGGATATGATGATTCCGTACGTAGAAGCGGTGATAAAAGAGCTTACATATATAGCGGATAAGAAGGGAAGAAAGCCTGCAACCATATATATTGGTGGAGGAACACCGACTGCGTTATCAAAAGATGCGTTGAGAAAGCTTATTAATAAAGTGGCAGAGCTTTTTTACCATGATAATTTACTTGAGTGGACGGTGGAAGCCGGACGTCCCGATTCGATAGACGAGGAGAAACTTCACATATTAAAAAGTGCCGGAGTATCAAGAATATCGATTAATCCGCAGACCATGAATCAGGCAACACTTGATATCATAGGACGAAATCATAGTGTGGATGATATATATCATGCGTATGACATGGCGGTTAATGCCGGCTTTACCAATATCAATACGGACCTTATAATGGGACTTCCGAATGAGGGTATTAGTGAAGTAAAGCATACACTTTCCTGTATAGAGCGGTTAGAACCTGCCAATCTTACGGTACATTCGCTTGCAAGAAAGCATAATGCGGATATGACGATTAATGACAGGGCATATGAGGATTATGCATTAAACGATACGGAAGAGATGATGGCGGCTTCGATGGAAACTGCTAAGAAGCTTAATCTTAAACCGTATTATCTATATAGGCAAAGGGCCATGTCCGGTAATCAGGAGAATATCGGATTTGCAAAATCGGGATACGAAGGCTATTATAATATTCTCATAATGGAAGAGTATCATTCGATTATTTCCGCGGGTGCAGGTGCAATAACGAAGATTGTGGATGTGCCGGGACATTTGAATAAGCGTATCGAAAATGTTAAAGATGTTAATGATTATATTAAAAGAATAGATGAGATGATAGAAAGAAAGGAAGGTATATAGATGGCATTAAAGAAGAAACCGGTAACGGGTATGCGTGATATATTACCGGACGAGATGGAACTTAGAGATTACGTGCAGAACGTAATCAAGGATACATATCGTTCATTTGGTTTTACACCGATAGAGACGCCTTGTATGGAGGATATAGAGAATCTTTCTTCAAAGCAGGGCGGAGAGAATGAGAAGTTAATGTTTAAGGTATTAAAGCGCGGTGAGAAGCTTGATATCGAAAATGCAAAGGGAGAGCTTGACCTTACGGATATGGGATTAAGATATGACCTTACACTTCCTCTTGCAAGATATTATTCCAATAATGCGAATGAATTACAGATGCCTTTTAAGGCGTTGCAGATAGGTAACGTATGGCGTGCCGACAGACCTCAAAGAGGCCGTTATCGCCAGTTTATGCAGTGCGATATAGATATGTTCGGAGAAGCTACAAATCTTGCCGAAATCGAGCTTATATTGGCTACGACGACCTGCCTTTCAAGGTTATCCTTCAAGGATTTTGAGATAAGAATCAATGACAGAAGACTTCTTAAGCTTATGGCAGGTTATAGCGGAATAAGCGAAGACAGATACGATGAGGTATTTATCATCCTTGATAAGATGGATAAAATCGGTATCGATGGTGTAAAAGAAGAACTTCTTAA
>JAGAAH010000209.1 GCA_017615375.1 Lachnospiraceae bacterium
AGGCATTTGCGGATGTTCCGGATAAGACCGCAACAGACGGAGATGCAAGGTCCTTACGTAAGTGGCTTTCGGGTGAATTCTACAGAGCCTATAAACAGGCAGCCAAGAACGCACTTACAATCGGCAATATAACACCAATTATAAGCATGTTCCTTAATTTCGGATTTATGGATGTTGCATTTGTCGGTGGCGAAGAAAATGCCAACAGTATAATGGAACTTGTAGATAAGCTGTTCATATGTACAAGCGACAATGTATATACGTTCTTTAACTGGATTAAGAGTATATATGACGGCGAGCGTGAGCCATCCATTAACGAGCTTGACTTAGACTTTAATAAGTATGTCAGGGAAGCTGTAAGAACAGGCGAGATTCCTTCAGATAAGGAAAAGGCATACAGAGAGAACCCATGGAATAAAGTTGCATATGAAATCGACAATGTATTCCATTCGGGCGGAAGAATTACAAGCGGACATATAACCACTTTCCTTCCGATTTTGTCGGATGAGGATCTTATCAATACACCGGCCAATATGATGATAACGTCGGATAAGATTAAAGAAGCAATCGATATGGTAAGAGCGATAGACTACGGATGCTTTTATCGCGAGGTTATGTTCTCGGATGAAGCACACGGTGTGCCTAGAGAGTACATTAATCTTGAGATTCTTCCGGATTGCATACTTTTACCTAACGTGGGCTCCAAAGCAATTCTTTGGCAGCCGACCGCGGATGCAAGAAACAACACATCTGCACGTATAATGATGCCTATACTGTCGACGGGCGATATTCATGATATGATTATCGAGAATTGCGGAAGATACAGATGGGAGATGTGTAGAAAAGTTCAGGGTTCAAGGTGGAATGATGTAACGACTCCGTCTCTTACCAGTGAATACAGCGACTATCTTCAGTATGCGAGAAAGAACTTCGATTTGTCGCCGGAGGCAAAAGAGAAGGTTCATAATGCAATTAAGCGTGCAAGAAATAATTATAGAGAAGTATTCGTAAAGGATTACGAGAACTGGATTAAGTTTGAGTCCAAGGGCTCATTCAGACTTAATAAGGTTGCGAGAAATATTTTATTTAATTACTGCCCGTTCGGACAGGCAACCCGCGACCTTCTTAAGGATAACCCGATGTTCCAGGAAGCTTTTAACCGTTTTACGATTCAGAAGCAGCGTAAGTTAAAGCATATCAATACGCTTTACAATCACTATCAGCAGGCGGGAGGAGAGCTTACTCCGGAACTTATCGAGAATCTTAACTTCTACGAGATGTAATATAGGTGAATAATGGCAAAAATGTTTGATTTGGTGGCTCCGTGTCATTTTGGACTTGAAGCCTGTTTAAAGAGAGAAATATACGATCTCGGATATGATATTAAGTCGGTTGAAGACGGACGCGTTACTTTTACGGGTGACGCCGAAGCAATTTGCCGCGCTAACATCTGTCTTAGAACAACGGAAAGAGTGCTTATACTTGTCGATTCGTTTAAGGCAACTACATTTGAAGAACTTTTTACGGGGATAAAAGCTATACATTGGGAAGAATATATTCCGAAGGATGCAAAATTCTACGTAGCGAAGGCTAATTCGATAAGAAGTAAGTTATTCAGTCCGTCTGATATTCAGTCCATAGTTAAAAAAGCTATGGTTGAAGAGTTAAAGTCGGTTTACAAGGTTGATTGGTTCCCTGAGACGGGAGTAACTTATAAGCTTCGCGTCAGCATGATGAATGATATTGCCAATATCTATCTTGATACAACCGGTGAATCATTGCATAAGCGCGGTTACAGAAAACTTACTGCCAAAGCGCCGATTACCGAGACTTTGGCTGCAGCACTTATAATGCTGACGCCGTGGAAGGCAGACAGAATACTTGTCGATCCGTTCTGCGGAAGCGGAACTTTTCTTATAGAGGCGGCAATGATTGCAGCCAATATAGCTCCGGGACTTAACAGAACTTTTGATTCGATGGAGTGGACGAATCTCATTCCGCGTAAACTCTGGGATGAAGTATTGGACGAGTTACGTGAACAGGTGGATACTTCGGTTAAAGTCGATCTTCAGGGATTTGATATAGATGGCGACATTATTAAGGCAGCACGCGAAAACGCGGCACTTGCGGGCGTTAAGGATATGATTCATTTTCAGCGTCGGCCGGTTGCCGAGCTTAACCATCCGAAGAAGTATGGATTTATAATAACCAATCCGCCTTATGGGGAGAGACTTGAAGAAAAAGAGAACCTTCCTGCGTTATATAGAGAGATAGGCGACGCGTACAGAAGGCTTGACTCGTGGTCAATGTATGTTATAACGGCATACGATAAGGCAAGCGAGGACATGGGGCTTAAAGAAAGCAAGAGACGTAAGATATATAACGGTATGATAAAGACCGAGTACTTGCAGTTTATAGGACCTAAGCCGCCGAAAAGAGATAGAGATATATAATTTAAGGATACATTAAGATGCGCTTTCAGAAACGATACATATTGCTTTTTGCCATTGTATCATTGGTAACGTTTATCAAGTTCACTGTAGGACTTGATGATTTCGTTAATGTAGAGCAGTTTAGAGGAGCCGATATTCAAAATGGCGTATTCTACCCGATGATTGCACAAAGTATCAATCGCAATCGTCTGGTAGTGACACTAAACGGCAATACATATACCAATGAAACTGACGGGGTATATGAAAAACTGCCAGTAATCATTTTCGATGATTTTACCACCTCAAGTCAGTATGTGAATTTCAAATTTAAGGTTAAATCTTCTGCTATGAAGATCCTTTCGCCGAATACTGATCTGGTGGATCCGAAGTTTATATATTACAGG
>JAGAAH010000210.1 GCA_017615375.1 Lachnospiraceae bacterium
AAGGTGTGAATTCTCAGGGTAGATGGTGTGCTCTTCATCCAAGTTAAGAGTTCTTATGAAAGCAGCTCTAAGTTCGCTTAAGAAGTGAAGCGGTCCTCCTAAGAAAGCCACGTGACCGCGAATAGGCTTGCCGCAGGCAAGACCTGAAATGGTCTGGTTAACAACAGCCTGGAAGATGGACGCCGAAAGATCCGCTTTGGCAGCACCTTCATTAATAAGCGGCTGGATATCTGTCTTGGCGAATACGCCGCAACGTGCCGCAATCGGATAGATTTCCTTATAATCTGCGGCATAGATATTAAGACCTTCGGCATCGGTCTGAAGAAGCGAAGCCATCTGGTCTATAAATGAACCTGTACCGCCGGCACAGATTCCGTTCATTCTCTGCTCTATTGAACCATTCTCAAAATAGATAATTTTGGCATCTTCACCACCCAATTCTATCGCGACGTCTGTCTTCGGTGCGTAGAATGTGAGAGCGGAAGAGACTGCGATTACTTCCTGCACAAACGGTATATTAAGATGCTTGGCGAGAGTCAGTCCGCCGGAACCGGTAATAACCGGATGTACATTTGCAGAACCGACTTTGCTTTGCGCGGCAATGGTAAGTTCCTGCAATGTGCCTCTTATATTGGCGTGATGTCTTCTGTAATCCGAAAACAAAATATTTTTGTTGTCATCGAGAAGCGCAACTTTTACTGTTGTAGATCCGATATCAATACCAAATGTATACAATGTTCATCCCTGTTCTTTCATTTAATAATCTATAATACTATTTTTAACCATATTCCAAATAATTATACGATATTGACGGGTAAAATTCAAATTAGATTTTTTAAAGCCGATATATATTATATATGTGCGCTTAAAAATGTATTTATAAGCGTACAATACGCGGAAAAATCACAATTTAAAACCCCTCGTAAGTTTGACAAAAACCTTAAAATTGCTTATAATTTAATGGATAATGTGGAGGAGTATGTATGCAACTCTTGAATAAGATGGAAAGAAAGTTCGGAAAGTATGCAATACCGAACCTTATGATATATTTTATCGGGGCTTATGTCGTTGGCATTTTGCTTGGAATGGTTAACTCGAGTGCACTTGAATTTCTTACACTCGATCCTTATTACATAATATACAAGCTTCAATTGTGGAGACTTATATCCTGGATATTTGTGCCATATTCGCTTAGTATATTGACTCTTATATTTATGCCACTGTTCTATTGGTTTTTGGGTAGAACTATGGAGCAGGTATGGGGAACGTTCAGATTCAACATTTATATGCTCGGCGGTGTTTTGTTTACGGATATCGGTGCTTTTATACTTTATTTTGTTTTAAAAGCTATAATTCAGGCTAAAACACAGATTCCGATTGATGAAACAACAATTAGCATTTTTGGCGCAATAGGAAGCCCGTTCAGTACATATTATTTGAACCTTTCGCTTTTCCTTGCGTTTGCCATGACATTTCCGGAACAGAGAGTATACATATACTTTGTAATTCCGGTAAAGTATAAGTGGATGGCGCTTTTATACGCGGGATTTGTAGTATATGACTTTATTGTTGGCGGATGGATAGTAAGAGCGGCTATTATAATTTCACTTCTTAACTTCTTCATTTTCTTCTTTATGACAAGAAAGATGAAGATTAAGGGTAAGCCTAAGATGCATAAAGTTAAGATGGCAAATGATGCGCGCGATGTAAAGTTTAAGACGGTTGTGAATAACGGCGGTCCGAATTACAGACATAAATGTGCGATTTGCGGACGTACGGAGCGTGACGATCCGACGCTTCAATTCAGATTTTGCACCAAGTGCGACGGTAACCATGAGTACTGTCAGGATCATCTTTTTACACATGAACATATTCGTCTCAATTAACAGGGGGATTTAAGTATGGATAATATAATGTCAGGTCTCGAGAAATTTGGTTTGTCGACATCGGAAGATATGTTTTCCGATATTTTCGATGAGGGAAAGAAAGCCAAGGTTGACGAGAACGGTGAAGTCAAAGCTGAAGAGCCGCCGAAGGAAGAAGATTTCCTTCTTAAGAAAGGTGCAAGATGCCATATGTGCGATAAGACATTTATGACATTGCAGGTTAAGACAGGACGTGTTAAGCGACTTGATTCAGATGACGACTTAAGACCGAGATATCAGTACATAGATACATTGAAATATGGACTTATATCCTGCCCTTATTGCGGATATACGGCACTTACAAGATGCGCGGATACTATGACATCCGTTCAGCGAAAGCTTTTACAGGAAAATGTATGCGCCAAGTTTAAGGGAACGGGTAATGCGGAAGTTCCTGATTCATATACATACGATGAAGCACTTGAAAGATACAAGCTGGCACTTTTTAATTCCGTTGCCAAGAAGGATAAGGTAAGCGAGAAAGCATATCTTTGTCTTAACATTGCATGGCTTCTTCGCGGTAAGAACGAAGAACTTGCCAAGAATCCGGAGGTTTCCGAAGAAGAAAAGGCTAAGAGTAAGGCAGAAGAGAATGCTTTCTATGCACAGGCTTATGACGGACTTTATAAGGCAATCCAGTCTGAATCATTTCCGATGTGCGGTATGGATGAAGCTACAATGTCAATTCTTCTTGCGGTTATGTCGTTTAAGCTCGGCAAGGTTGAGAATGCGGGAAGATTAGTATCATCTGTACTTACATCACCTTCGGCTAATCAGCGTATGAAGAATAAGGCACTTGACCTTAAAGAGAAGATTATCGAAGAGATGAAGAAGAAGAAACTGGCAGGTAAATAGTTTTAGTTGATGGATATAGGTATATGAGAAATGTATGTCTGCTTATTCCGGCACTTAATCCGGAAGATAAGCTTGTAACATTAATTAAAGAAATGAAGGAACTGGGATGGGACGATCCCATACTTCTTGTTGATGATGGAAGCAGCGATGAAATCAAGAATTCGGTTTTTAAGGAAGCTGAAGAGCTTGGCGCAATAGTTGTTCATCATTCAATCAATTTAGGCAAGGGCAGAGCTTTAAAGACGGGATTTAATGAAGCACTGGTACGATTTCCCAATATTATAGGTGTTGTAACAGCTGATGCAGACGGACAGCATTTACCTAAAGATATTATAAAATGTGCCGATATACTTAGTGAAAAGCCTGAGAAGTTAATCTTGGGCTGCCGCGATTTTAATAAAGCAAATGTACCTGCAAAGAGCCAGATTGGTAATAAGTTTACGAGATTTTCCATGGGGTTCTTATGCGGAATTAAAGTTACGGATACACAGACGGGACTTAGAGGTATTTCCAGAGCCTATATGAAGGAATTACTTAAAGTTCCCGGAGAGAAATTCGACTATGAAACCAATATGCTTCTTGATACGAAAGTATATGGCGTCGATATAGAGCAGTACGAGATAGAAACTGTTTATTTTGAGCAGAACAGAAAGAGTAATTACAATCCTCTGAAGGATTCGATTAAGATATTTGTGGTATTCTTTAAGTTCTGTATGGCATCGTTAATGGGGTGCCTGGTAGATATCGTACTATTTACGATATTTAATA
>JAGAAH010000211.1 GCA_017615375.1 Lachnospiraceae bacterium
GGCGAGCCAATCATCTTAGAAACAGAATGCGACTCCATATATTCACTCATGTCAAGTCTTATAATTGCATTTTCGTCATCAAACATTGCCTCAGCCAATGCCTTGGTAAGCTCGGTCTTACCAACACCCGTAGGTCCCAAGAATAAGAACGAACCTATCGGACGGTGCGGATCTTTAAGTCCAACACGACCACGCTTAACGGCTCTTACAACTGCCTGAACAGCCTCGTCCTGTCCGATTACTCTCTTATGTAAAACCTTACCCATATTTTCAAGACGAGCAGATTCTTTCTCTTCAAGCTTGCTTAACGGAATCTTGGTCCATTCGGATACCATCTCTGCGATATCGGTTTCCGTAATGGTAACCACCTTATCCTTACGTGAGCTCTTGCGCTTCTCTCTCTTTGCAAGCTCTTCCGTTAATTCTTTCTTTCTTGCTTTAAGCTTACTTGCAAGCTCCATATCCTCATCGATAAGTGCCTGCTCGAAATCCTTGGAAACTTTGGTAATCTCTTTCTCGATTTCTTCAAATCCCGAATCAACTTTAATCGTTGCAAGCTTCGCCTTTGCCGATGCCTCATCCAATATATCGATTGCCTTATCCGGTAAGAATCGGTCGTTAATATATCTGTTGGCAAGGTTAACCGCAGCTTCTACCGCTTCCTTCGTGATTATAACGTTATGATGCTCTTCATACTTATGCTTAATACCGTTAAGAATCTCGATTGCCTGCTTCTCTGTAGGTTCTTCTACTCTTATCGGCTGGAAACGACGCTCCAATGCGGCATCCTTCTCGATATACTTTCTGTACTCTTCAATGGTTGTTGCACCGATAAGCTGAATCTCGCCTCTTGCAAGCGAAGGCTTAAGTATATTCGATGCATCGAGTGCGCCTTCCGCACCACCGGCACCGATTATGGTATGTATCTCATCCACAAAGAGAATAATGTTACCCATCTCGGTAACTTCTCTTATGATTCTCTTAATTCTATCCTCAAATTCGCCTCTGTACTTGGTTCCCGCAACAATACTCGAAAGGTCGAGATTAAGAATCTTCTTATCCTTAATGGTATCAGGAACGTTGCCCGATTCGATTAAAGATGCAAGTCCTTCGACTATAGCGGTTTTACCGACTCCGGGCTCACCAATAAGACAAGGATTGTTCTTTCCTCGTCTACTTAGTATCTGTATAGCTCTATGAATCTCTTCAACTCTTCCGATTGTAGGATCGAGCTTTCCTTCTCTTGCCAGTTCCGTTAAGTCTCTGGAGAAATTGGAAATTAAACTCTGCTGGCCTTCCTTGGTATCGCCCTTTCTAAACAAATCCGAAAAAGCTTCCTTATCTATGCCCATTGCAGTAAGAGTATCCACAAACATCTTCTGCATGTTGACACCCAAAGTACTTAATAACTTATATGCCACGCAGTCTCTTCTCTGTAAGATTGAAAGAAGAATATGCTCCGTTCCGATTCCGTCGCTCTTATATGCCTCCGCAATCGTCTCGGCACCACGAAGTACATCAAGTGTCTTCGGGGTATAACCTTCTCTGTCCATTACCGCGATATCGGAATTAGGCGCTATCAATTCTTCCACAAGCTGCGTAATCTGCGCTTCATCTATAGAAAAGCTCTCAAGTATGGATGCTGCTACACCCTCGCCTTCCTTCACAAGACCGATAAGAATATGTTCCGTACCGACATACATATGCTTCATCTGCTTGGAAGTCTGGTTTGCAATCTTAAGGGCTTTCTTGGCCATATCGGTATAAGCCATGCTCATAATATTAATTCCTTTCTGATGAAAACTTGAATTTAAAGATCATCAATATCCATTAAGAATAAATCGTCTTCATCAAAAGCATTTTTCTTGTTCTTATTAACTTTGGCAGGCTTCGGAGTAATGTCTTCCTTAACCAAACCTTCTACCTGATCCGGTGATGCAAGCTTCGATGTTCTCATTGCTATAATTCTGGATACCTGCTTAGCGATATCCACATCAGCCTGCTCACTCTTGGAAGCGGTTCTCTCAAGATAATCATCGTTAACCGACTGATTCTTCTTAACTTCTCTGTCTACCGGTGCATCAAAAGTCTGTCTTGGTGCTTCCTCGCGCGTAGCATTCATTCGCATCTTCTCTTCACGAGCTGCCAAATCTCTTGCTATAGCTTCTTCTCTTAATCTGTCCTTCTCGGCTTCAATCTCCATATCACGCTTCTTGGACTTCTTCGCAGGCTTATCGTCTCCGTCAAATCCGCCGTCATCCGGTCCGTCGTAATCATCATAATCATCCGAACGTCTTCTTGATACAAGAAGGAAAATAATGATTACAAGAAACAGTACTGCCAATGCGCCGAAAATAATCGTCATTGTAAAGAATCTTCTCTTATCATTCTTAAGAAGATTGTATCTATCGTATAATTTGCTGTAATTCTCCTGGAGTGCCTTGTATTCAGCACTTTCTTTAACATCGATAACTACAGGTTCTTCCGGTTCTTCGCTATCGCCGTCACCGTCTTCGCCGCCGTTATTATCATCTCCGCCGTCGTTATCGTCTCCGCCGTCGTTGTCATTACCGCCGTCATTATCATCTCCGCCGTCATTATCGTCTCCGCCTTCACCCTGAAGGATGTTAACTCTTATACCGGCAGACTCAAGGTTAGCGCCACCTGCGGTTGCTCTTGCGGTAAATGCCGCATTTCCCTGTGCAATCGCCTTAAAAGTGAACTTAACTCTCGCACCTGTTGCCGATACAACGTTACCATCACATGATGCATCACTTGCATCACTTGACACATAAGAAACAAGTGACTTGTCAAATGTAAGCTTCATATTAGCGGTTGTATTCTCATTCTCGGCATTTCTTGCCGTAACATACAATACAAACTCCTGGCCGGTCTTTATATCCGACTCCGGAATAAGTGCTATAATCATACGTCCTGCTGCACACGCTTCATTCTTATATATGAAAGGCACTAACGTGCTTGCAAGCATTACGAATAAAAGCGCCAAAGCTATAATCTTTTTCTTCCTCATTTTAAACCATACTCCTCCGACTATAATGTTAAAACTACACTAATAATTATAGCTTTTTTCCCAAACCTTATCAATAAATTTTTAAGCTACTTCACTTAAAATTAACCACTTGAAATTACCCTAAAAAGAGAAGAAAAAAACTATACAAGTACTCACTCCGAATAGCGTAAACATAAGCTTCACAAAAATTTTTTCAAGATCGATTCCGTTCATTTTTTCCATTAATTTCATTTCGTAAACCTCCGTATATTTATCTTATATGGTAAAGTCTAACAAAATTTAAGTCCCATAATTTGTACTTAAAAAAATCCGTTGACACAAGATATCTGTTTTTATATAATAAGAAAAATGCGTCAAAACATTTTTCCAAAATGTTTCATAATTAAATAATGAGGAGGACTTTTTTATGCGTCATTTAATGAGCCCACTTGACTTCTCGGTAGAAGAACTCGACAAGCTTCTTGCGCTGGCCGATGACATCGAGAAGCATCCTGCCAAATATGCACACGCATGTGACGGCAAAATCCTGGCGACATGTTTCTATGAGCCAAGTACCAGAACACGTTTAAGTTTTGAATCCGCTATGCTTCGTCTAGGCGGACAGGTATTAGGTTTCTCCGAAGCCGGAAGCTCATCGGCAGCCAAAGGCGAAAGTGTTTCCGATACTATTCGTGTTATTTCCTGTTACGCAGATATCTGTGCTATCAGACATCCAAAGGAGGGCGCTCCTCTTGTTGGTTCTACCAAATCTCTTATTCCCGTAATCAATGCCGGTGACGGTGGTCATCAGCATCCAACTCAGACTCTTACGGATTTACTCACTATTAAACAGAAAAAAGGACGTCTTGATAATCTTACTGTCGGACTTTGCGGAGACCTTAAGTTCGGTCGTACCGTTCATTCACTTATCTCGGCACTCGTTCGCTATAAGAATGTTAAGTTTGTCTTAATCTCCCCTGAAGAGTTGAAGGTTCCAAGCTACATCAAGGAAGAAGTTCTTGATGCTAACGGAGTTGAGTATAAGGAAGTTGAGAAATTAGAGGATGCAATGGCAGACCTTGACATTCTCTATATGACAAGAATCCAGAAGGAGAGATTCTTTAACGAAGAAGAATATTTAAGAATGAAGGGCTTCTACATCTTAGATCCTAAGAAGATGGCTCTTGCAAAGGATGACATGATTGTTATGCATCCGCTTCCTCGTGTTAACGAGATTTCGGTTGCAGTAGACGATGACCCTCGTGCCAACTATTTCGAGCAGGCTCAGTACGGCGTATACGTTCGTATGGCTCTTATCTTAACATTATTGGAGGTGCAGGTATGATTAACGTAGGTGCTATTAAAGAAGGATATGTATTGGATCATATTAAAGCAGGTAAAGCTTTAAGCCTCTATCACGATATGAAGCTCGATCAGCTTAAGGATTCGGCAGTTGCAATCATTACCAATGTTCAGAGTAAGGCAATGGGAAGAAAAGACATCTTAAAGGTTGAATGCCCTGTCGGAACAATCAATTTAGACGTATTAGGATTCCTCGATCATAATATAACAGTTAATGTAATTAAGGATGAGCAGATAGTTGAGAAGAAAAAGCTCTCCCTTCCGAAAGAGATTCACAACGTAATTACCTGTAAGAACCCGAGATGTATCACATCCATCGAGCAGGAATTAGAGCAGATTTTCATCTTAACCGACGAAGAGAATGCGGTATATAGATGCAAGTACTGCGAAGAGAAGTACAGAAAGAACTAATAAAATGAGGCGGCTGTTTTTTATATTAAAGCAGCCGCCTCTTTACAATCTATTTATTATTTAATATTTACGTTTTTAATTCCACTCCATGCACCATAGACTTTTTCGCCTGCGGAATCGTATCTAAAAGCTCTGACTCTTACTCTATATCTTCCAGACAAGATGTCTACCAAGTAGATTGTTGACACAGGGGCATTGGCCCATGAAATATTATTATCTCTTGTGTACCAGGTCTTTCCGTCTAATGAGAATGATACTTCATATCCCGAAACAGAAGTTACAGGTCTTTGTACCTCTACAGTAAGGCGGCCGCTTGCATATGAAAAAGCTTCAAATGACCACACTTTTCCGGTGAAAACTTTTACCCAATGTGCATAAAGTGTTGTTATGGTACCGTCGAATATTGTATCAGACTTAATCCGCTCGCCTCCTACAGGAGCTGTGTACCAGCCTGCGAAGAAGTAACCTTTACGCATTATCATGCCATCGCTATATGAGAATCCGAACGGTTTTCCTTCCTCTATCTCAAGGTTGTCCCCATTATATATACCACCGTTAGGATCGAAGTTGACTTTGTAGGTTATTACTATCGGTATAGGCGGCGTCGGGATCGGCTCTCCGTCCCACTTTGCCCAGAATTCCTGCGGACCTGTGGCCGTGGCCGAAATTGTAGTTACTGCAGTACCTGTACATCCACTGTTATCGTACCAACCCCCAAATGTATATCCATCTTTCGTTACATCAGTCGGTAACGTAACTTCATTACCCTCTACATAACTTGTAACATCACCGCTGTTAATCGTACCTCCGTTAGTATTAAGTGTTACAGGAGATATAACAGTTGCAGTAAATAATCCGGAACACCAGTTATGGTTTGCATCAGGCACTCCACCTGCAAAACCATACGGAATAATTAATTCTGCAGGAGTAACATTTTGATCGTTTTGAATCCAGTTTCCGCCTTCATAGGTATAGGTGTGTATACCAACGCCGGAAAAAGCATTACCAATAACCTCTGTATTCACTCCTTTAAACTCAACTCTCCTAAGACCGGAATCCGCAAAAGCGAAAAAACTTACTGATTCTACGCTATCCGGTATTGTAATCGATGTTAAGGAATAACACCCGTCAAAAGCCTGAACATCAATCGTTCTTACGCTGTTTGGTATTATTACATTTGTAAGAGATCTGCAAAGTGAAAACATATTCTGCCCAATCTCAGTTATACC
>JAGAAH010000212.1 GCA_017615375.1 Lachnospiraceae bacterium
ATATATACTTAAGCGTATTGTGCTTGCAATTATAAGTATATTCATAGTTATGACCATTCTTTTCGTCCTTTTGCGTTTGATTCCTAACCCGGTAGAGCTTGGACTTAATAACGAAGGTAAGGCGCTTATAGAGATGCGTAGAGCATGGGGATATTATGATCCGATTCCTACACAGTATGCTATATTTTTGAAGAATTTGTTCACAAAATTTGATTGGGGATTCTGCACGACCGTAGGTGTATTCCTTATGCCGGTAACCGAGTACGTAGCATCTAAATTCCCGTTCACTATTTACATAAATGTATTTGCGGCACTTATATCTGTACCGCTCGGCCTTTTGTTTGGCACTATTGCAGCTATTTATAAGAACAGATGGCCGGATCAGGTACTTAACGTATTTATCATGCTCTTTATTTCCGTTCCGACTTTCGTATATGCTTTTGTAATGCAGTATTACATTGGATTCAAGTGGGGACTTTGTCCGCTTGTATTGGAAAATGGTACGGATTTCTTCTCGTGGCATATGTTCCGTTCGGCAATAATGCCGATTTGTTCGATTGCATTTCACTCTATCGCATGGTACATGCGTATGGTACGTGCCGAGCTTACAGAGACATTAACGTCGGATTATATGTTGCTTGCAAGAACAAAAGGTTTAACGAGAGCGCAGGCTTCGTTCAGACATGCGTTCCGTAACTCATTAATTCCTATTTTCCCGGTTATTCTTTCCGAGATTGTTGCCGTTCTTGGCGGCGCAATCATTACAGAGACCGTATTCGCGGTTCCGGGAATAGGCAAGACATATCTTATGGCACTTAATCTTAAGGACTATAGTGTATTCTTATGTCTGTCCATGTTCTATGTAGTTATTGGCTTCTTGGGCGGTATTTTCTTTGATATGAGTTATATGCTTATCGATCCGAGAATTCGTATGGGAGGTGGAAAGACTAATGAGTATTAATGAAAATAACATGGAGAGAATTCCTGCAGAGAAGTTTGAATTCGTTCAGTTAAATGATAAGCTTCATGATAAAAAGCTCGATACCAAGCCTATAGGATTCTTTCAGGATGCGATGATCAGATTCTCGCAGAATAAAGGTTCCGTTGTATGCGGTATTATTCTTTTGATATTGATTTTATTCGCAATTTTCGGACCGGTTATTTCCAATTATGAGGTTACCGAGAAGGATGGATATTATTCATATGCGCTTCCTAAGATGAGCGCAAAGTTCGATCTTGGATTCTGGAACGGTTGTACCAAGAAGCAGTATACACAGGCAAACTATGATTATCTTTGCGCACTTGGTGCAATTAGAAAAGAATATGGCACCGAGACAGCAGTTATTGCTAACAGAGAGCAGCTTGTGTATAACGTTTCTGTAGATTCATATGCAAGACGTGGTTACGTAGATATTCTTATTGAGGCGGATGAACTTGCCAAGGCTCAGGAGTATGAGAAAGAGACAGGTATCAGATTGTTCTATCCGTTAATTGATTCAAGTAAGGTTGCCTGCCCTGCATATAATGGGGATGCAAACGCATGGTTCTTAACAGACCAGAAGGGTATTGCGCAGAGAGATGAAAATGGCAACTTTATAGATATATACCTTAAAGATGAGAATTCACCTTACGGTGATGGATATAAGTACTTTAGCGCAAGACAGGGCGCAGGCCAGAATGCTGCCAGAGTATTATATTCCGATTGGTATTATTATAAGAATGGTAAGGCACCTTGTTTCTGGTTCGGTGCAGATGAATTTGGATATGATATCTTCACTCGTCTTGCGGCAGGTGCTAGATTGTCTTTCCTTGTTTCCATGTCGGCAGCGGTTGTAGAATTGATTATCGGTATTATAATCGGTGCATGCGAAGGATACTACGGTGGTACTTTCGATATTTTAATGGAAAGATTTAAGGAAATATTTAACACGGTACCGATTCTTGTAGCTATCACCTTATTCCAGATTTACTTCGCAAGAAAAGGCGGTTCGTTATTGGTATTCTGGATTACCTTGGTTCTTTGGGGATGGATTGGTACATCATCTACCGTTCGTGCGCAGTTTTATAGATTCAAGGGTATGGAGTATGTAATGGCATCGCGTACACTTGGTGCTAAGGACAGAAGACTTATCTTCCGTCATATCTTACCGAATGCATCGGGATTTATTATTACATCGTCCGTACTTTTAATTCCGGGTATCATAGGAGCGGAATCAACGTATTCTTTCCTCGGCGTTATTAACTTGAATTCAAGAACAATGACCTCTGTAGGTGCATTGCTTTCTAACGGACAGTCAACATTGACGACATACCCGCATTGCGTATTCTTCCCGGCAGCATTCCTTGGAATTTTGCTTATTTGCTTTAATATATTCGGTAATGGATTACGTGATGCGTTTAACCCGACACTTCGTGGCGCCAATTAATTAGGAGGATATCATGGGAAAAGTATTAGAGGTAAAGAATTTACGTGTGTCCTTCCGTACCAATGGCGGTACAGTTAAGGCAGTACGTGATATATCATTTGATATGTATGAAGGTGAGACTCTTGCAATCGTAGGCGAATCCGGTTCCGGTAAGTCGGTTACCGCAAAGTCCATCTTGGGAATAAATGCAGCCAATACAATTATTGAAGGTGGCGAGATTATCTATAACGGTGAAGACCTTTTGAAGTACAGCGAGGCTGAATTCAATAAGGTTCGTGGTAACGAGATATCCATGATTTTCCAGGATCCGTTATCATCACTCGATCCGATTATGACAATCGGTAAGCAGATGACGGAAGCTACACTTCTTAACAATAAGGCAAGAAAGAAGGCTGCGAAAAAAGAGCTTAAGTTCTATCATACCAATCTTGCAAAGTATATGCGCATGGCA
>JAGAAH010000213.1 GCA_017615375.1 Lachnospiraceae bacterium
AGCTTTGGAAGCAAATCTTGCAAACCTTAAGAGCAATCTTGAGCAGCAGGGCATTAAAATCGCCGATGTTGAAGTAACAGTAGAAAGCCACGCTTTTGAACAGAATCTTCAGCAGGACGGAAGCCGCGAACAGGAACAGCTTGCAAAGGAAATGCAGCAGGAGACAGTCAGAAACTTAAGAACAATTAACTTAAGAGAAGTTGGATTGGCAGAGCTTAAAGGCCTTATGTCAGAAGAAGATATCGTTGTTGCAAAGATGATGGCAGATAACGGTAACACACTTAATATTAAAGCTTAAGTAAGAAAGGAGATTAGAAGATGGCAATTACAGCATTGATTGAGAATGGTAAAGTAATTGATACCGGTGCAAATACCTCTTCGAAGTCCAAAGAACAGGGCAATAATTCGGTTAATGAAGACATGTTCTTACAGTTACTTGTAGCCGAAATGAAGTATCAGGATCCGTTGGAGCCAACTTCCAATACCGAATGGGTTTCGCAGTATGCGACATTTACACAGATTGAGCAGAGCTCGGCAATGCAGCAGTCAATGAAGCAGATGGAAGCTCAGGAGCTTGTAGGTAAGGAAGTAATCATGAAGTCAACCAACAGCGTAACAGGCGAGACAAGTTACTTCAGCGGTGTTGTAGATTACATGTATGTTGAAGGAAACGACGTATTCCTTTCAATTAACGATCAGCTCTATAACATAGATGATCTTGATTCTGTAGTTAACGGTGATTATATGAAGGCAGTATCGGTTGCCAAGGATTTCGAGGCAATGATGAATAAGCTTCCTAACGTTAATCAGTTAACAGCAGCAGATAAGACTCTTATCGAGACGGTTAGAGCAACATACGACGCAATGACATCGTACCAGAAGGAATTCGTAAGCCAGGAACTTGTTAACCAGTTAGAAAAGCTCGAACAGAAGATTAAAGAGTTGACGGCAGCAACAGATACCGAAGAGCCGGAAGACACAAACGAAACGGAAACTATCGAAGAGATAGCGGAAGAAGAACCTGAAAATACTGAAGAAGCTTAGTCGATAGGATATCGACAATCCGGAAAGGAGTGAATGAAATGGATTTCAACAAAATTCAAAATCAGTTTGCTTCAATTGAACAGGTTACCGACCAGTATTTAAATTCCCAGAAGAAAGCGGGAGTATCGCAGATACCTAATTCCGGAATGACTTTCGAAGAAATCTTAAGTCACAGAACCCGCGAGATAACAGATCTTAAGTTCAGCAAGCATGCAGAGAACAGGCTTAATGAAAGAAACATCATGTTATCAAATGACCAGATGAAGCGCCTTAATGAAGGTACGATGAAGGCTTTTGACAAGGGAATTAATGAGTCATTGGTATTGGTGGATTCACTTGCTTTTATAGTTAATACAAAAAGTAATACTGTAATCACTGCACTTGATTCACTTGATTCAAACGAAAACGTATATACAAATATTGATGGGGCAGTCATTATATAGTTGGACCTTTATGGAAACTTATCTCCCTGACCGACTGACGGGAGAATTGACAATGCCCCCTCTACAAGGAGGGTATGTCCTATGATGAGATCACTTTATTCTGGTGTTGCAGGACTTAAGACACACCAGACAAAGATGGACGTTATCGGTAACAATATCGCTAACGTTAACACTGTAGCCTTCAAGGGCTCAAGAGTAACTTTTAACGACATTATGTATCAGACAACATCGTCTGCATCCGGACCTAATAACTTAACCGGTGTCGGTGGTATCAATGCTAAGCAGATCGGTCTTGGTGTTACATTAGCAACAACAACTACATCGATTACAACTGCAGGTGCTACACAGACAACAGGTTCTGCACTCGACTGTAAGATTAACGGTAATAGCTTTTTCATCGTTAATAACGGTACCGAGAATGTATTTACAAGAGTAGGTTCGTTCTATTTTGATGCAATCGGTAACTTATGTCTTTCGTCAACAGGTTATAACGTAATGGGTTGGCAGGTTGATCCTACCAACGGACAGATTAGAAAAGATACAGTATCTGCTTTAAGAATCATGTCTGAAGCAAACCTTGTATCTCCGCCTGAGGCAACAACAAATGCGGTTGCTACAGGTATCCTTGATGCGAACTCTACAGCAGTTGAGACAGAAGAAGGTTATGTTATGAACCTTAACTTCTATGATGCATTGGGTTATCAGTATACGGCTAAGTTTAAAGTTGTAACTGATAAGTCGGGAGAACCGGGACTTTATGATGTATCTCTTTCGGATATTCTTGATGTTAACGGTAATTCAATCCTTACAGGACAGGTAACTGCAAAAGACTTATTCGGTTCTGCAGATACTTCGGTTAAGGATACAGGTACACTTCTTGCAGGTAGATATCCTAACGTTGTGGCTATCGACCTTGCTGCAGAGAATGCAACTGTTGTTAACGTTGATACAACAAATCCTGATTTCAAATTATATCATCATTATTTAACAAGCGTTGATGGCGGAGATCCTGCAACAACAAAGATTGAAGGTTCCGATATCTACGTTGACCAGAACGGCAAGTATTATGCAAGACGTGAGGAGACAACAGGCGGTTCAACAACAGTTACTTACATCCCTCTTTCCGACAGTTCTGATGAATACGCTAATGATGTAGCAAAGACAGCGCTCAATATTAAGAATTATTTCAAGAATAACTTTGCAAATGTTGACTCCGATCTTTATGTAGACGGTAACTCAACATATAAGAATGCAACTGTTTACTCTGATTTCCTTGAAATCGGCGGACAGAAGTTTGCTACAACCAATGGCTGGAGACTTACGGGTGATGTAACTGATGCTGAACATCCGACAGCATTGTACTTATACAATCCTTCAACAGGTGAGCATATTCCTATGAACGGTACTACAGAAGCAACATGGAATGATGTAACGGAAATGATGACTTACCTTGAAGATCCTGCATATTTCAAGACAGCTGCAAACCATCAGACAATCGTAGATATTTTAAGCGTTGCTGATGTTAAGGCTACACTTGATAACGATAACGATAAGGATAACTACACAGATTACATCGTTGATCTTGTAGGTACAAAGTATTATACACAGCTTAGATTCAATACCGATGACGGTACATTCGCTTCAATTGGTTCATCAGATATTGCAACACTTGCAATGAAGAACCTTGATGGAAAGTTTGAGAACATTTCAATCGACTTTACAACAGTATCAATGTTCAATAACGGCGGTACATCAACAATGGGAATGGAATCCGGTAGCGTTGGTTCAACTGCAGGAGCAGGTAAGAAGCTCGGTGCTATGACCGGTGTATCCATTAACTCAAACGGTATGATCTACGGTTCATATGATAACGGTAATACGGTTCTTTTGGGACAGATAGCAGTAGCAAAGTTTGCTAACGCTTCAGGTCTTGAAATGATTGGTGACGGATGTTATCAGACAACACTTAACTCCGGATCTTTCGACGGAATCGGTGTTGACGTATCGGCAGACGGTGGTTCATTAACAACCGGTGCACTCGAAATGTCAAACGTTGATTTGTCAGCTGAATTTACCGATATGATTACAACTCAGAGAGGTTTCCAGGCAAACAGCCGTGTTATTACAACATCGGATACTTTACTTGAAGAACTCATCAATCTTAAGAGATAATAATTATTTATTAGTTTAATATTGAAAATTTAGTGTATATTGGGGGACGCAACTTCTTGCTCCCCCAATATCTTGTATTTTTTATGAAAAAATACATAAATATGAGTAGACAAGATGATAAAAGTTTAGTAAAATGTAAACAGATTATTTTAATGTCTCATAGTGTGTTCTGTTTTAGATAACAGAGCGACATTTTAATGACAGGAAGAAGAGGGTTTAACCATATGGATATAGCTTCACTCGCGGGTCTCATATTAGGTTTTTTAATGGTTGTATTCGGTATATTCAGTTCCGGTGGTGTGTCAGCCTTCGGTAACTTCATTGATATACCTTCAGTTATTATTACAATCGGCGGCTCTATATGTGGTGTTATTGCGTCCAATACAATGCCTGACTTTATTGCGGGTTTGAAAGGTTTTACGCTTTCGATTAAGGCATCCACAGACGATCCCGAGACCGTTATTAAGACAATTATTGATTTATCCAACGTAGCAAGGAAAGAAGGCTTGCTTGCTTTGGATGAAGCAAGTAACTCTATAGAAGATCAGTTTTTAAGAAAAGGCGTTATGCTTGTAGTAGACGGTACCGATCCTGAATTGGTACGAGGAATTCTTGAAACCGATCTTGTTTGCATTGAAGAAAGACATAAGAAAGTTATAGGCGTATGGGACAAGTGGCAAGACTTGGGTCCTGCATGGGGAATGATCGGTACGTTAATCGGTCTTGTTAACATGCTTAAGAACCTCGAGGATGCATCAACCATCGGTCCTAATATGGCGGTAGCTTTGCTTACTACTTTGTATGGTTCTTTGATTGCAAACTGGATTTGTAACCCTACAGCTTCGAAACTTCGTGTAAAGAATGCCACCGAAATTATGATGAAAGATATTATGGTTGAAGGTCTTCTTTCAATTCAGGCGGGCGAGAACCCACGTGTAATCGAAGAGAAGCTTAAGTCATTCTTGTCACCTAAGAATCGTGAAGCCATGAAGGAAGGTTCCGGAGGTGAAGAATAGTGGCCAAGAAGAAACAAGAAGAACAAGTTAAGACCGGTGGTTGGATTACAACATTCTCCGACCTTATGAATTTGCTTCTTTGCTTCTTCGTATTGCTTTTCTCCATGTCTACGGTAGATGCGCAGAAGTTCCAGGAAGTTATAGCTTCACTGCAGAATTCCTTCAGTATCCTGCCGCAGGGCGGTTCGTCGGTCGGCGACGGAAGAATGGTCGGAAGTGGTATAAGTCAGTTGAAGGAACTTGATATATACTTTAATCAGGTTATTAATAACAATTCCGACGGTGATAGCGAAGATAAGAGCGACGTTAAAGAGGAATTCGATAAGGAAGCCGAGAAGGAATCCGAGAAAATGGCTGAAGAAATCAGCAAACTTCTTCAGGAAGCCGGTCTTGCAGATAAAGTAAATGTCGAATTTAATCAACATTTCGTACTTTTGACACTAAATGGTGCTATACTGTTTGATTCAGGTAAGGCTGAGATAATGAAAGAGGCTAAGCCGATTATAGAGAAAATAGCGATTATTCTCAAGAAATATGAGAAGAACATCATTGAAGTCGAAGGTCATACGGATAATGTCCCTTTGTCGGGCAAGTCAAAGTATGAAAATAACGATGTTTTATCGTTCTACAGAGCTTTGACGGTTGCCAACTATATTAAAGAGATAGCCAATGTCGATCCTAAGCGTTTAAAGTATGCGGGACGCGGCGAGACGATTCCTGTGGCATCCAACAATACCGCCGAAGGAAGAGCTAAGAACAGAAGAGTAGAGATTAAGATATATAATAGCTTTTATTCAAATTAAAGGAGCGACTATGAAAAAGAATTTAATGTCAGTATTGATTTTGGCTTTGTTGATTGTGAATCTTGTTATGACGGCGATGTTAACATTTTCCGTTATGCCGGCAGCTTCCAATGCCAATAAGCTTATAGAGCAGGTTGCAAATGCAATTCATCTTGAGCTTAATACAGGTAAAACAACCGGTCAGAATAATATTCCGCTTGATGATATTGTCCTTTATGAAGTTAATGAAGGAGAGCAGTTGGTTATTTCTCTTACACACGGAAGTGATAATACAGATCATATGTGTGTATTGAAGGTATATCTTTCACTTAACTCAAAGCATGAGGATTATTCCAAATGGAGTCCGGACAAGATTAAGTCCCATGACAGTACGATTAAGAATTGTATTATCAATGTTATATCCAAGTATACCAAGGATGAAATCAACAATCCTGATTTCCAGTATGAGGCTTCACAGAAAATCCTTGATGATTTGATAGCATTATTTGATTCTGACGTAATAGTAAGCGTAGGATTCAGTTATCTTATTTGTCAGTAATTATTATTTGATTTGACTTTTGGTAATGACAGGTGGTGAGGGAACATGGGAGAGGTCTTATCTCAAAACGAGATAGACAGTTTGCTTCAAGCTTTAAACAGTGGTGAACTGGATGTTGAAGAGATAAAAGAGAATACCGAGAAACAGGCTAAGAATTACGACTTTGCAAGACCTGCCAAGTTCTCCAAAGAACACTTACGTACACTAGAGATTATATTTGAGCATTACGGACGACTTTTATCGACTACGATGCCTGCATATCTTCGTAAAACGGTGCAAGTTGAGATTATGAACTCGGAAGCCGTTACATATTCCGAATTTTCCAATGCACTTTCTAACCCGGTTATTCTGGGAATTGTTGATTTTGCACCACTTAACGGTAACGTTATTATGGAGCTTGCAACCAACCTTGGATATGCGATGGTAGACAGAATGCTTGGCGGACCCGGGGACCCGCTTGAGCGAAGCAGAGAATTCTCGGAGATTGAGCTTTTAATAGTTGAGAGAATGTTGTCCATTGCAATAGATTTGTTACGAGAGCCGTGGGAAAACGTTATCGACTTGTACCCAAGACTCGAACGTATCGAGACCAACTCACAGTTCGCACAGATTATAAGCCCGAGTGAAATGATTGCGATTGTAACAATCAATCTTAAAATCGGTGATGTAGAAGGTCTTATGAATGTCTGTCTTCCATATTTAACGTTGGAAGATGTTATGGACAAATTGAACACAAAATACTGGTATTCTAATACTAAGGCTAAGAAAGAATTGGAATACAGAGATAATATCGAGATGCTTATCAATCATGCACCGATGCCGGTTAAAGCGGTTCTCGGCAACAGCATCATTTCGGTCGATGATTTTATTAATCTGCAAGTCGGAGATATTATCAGACTCGACAATAAAGCTGATAACGAATTATCGGTTTATGTCGGAAATATAGAGAAGTTTAAAGCATTACCGGGTTCATCCGGGGATAATTATGCTGTTCAGATAACAGAAATTTTAAGAGAGGAGTAGGGATATGAGCGACGGAGTTTTATCACAAGAAGAAATCAATGCTTTATTATCGGATACGGGCGGCGATACGGCTTCTTTTGATGACGACGAAAATACCTTGAGCGACGAAGAACGAGACGCCATAGGCGAGATCGCGAATATAAGCATGGGTACGGCAGCAACGACATTGTTTTCGCTTGTTAACCGTAAGGTAGAGATTTCTACACCGGTTGTATCAATAGCGACTTGGAACGATGTTATAGAGAATTACGCCAAGCCATGTGTATTCATCCGAATAGGTTATACGGTAGGTCTTGACGGAAGTAATATCCTTGTTCTAAAAGAGCAGGACGTTAAGGTAATTACCGATCTTATGATGGGTGGAGATGGAACCAATACTGATGGAGAGCTCGGCGAGTTGCATTTATCTGCAATAAGCGAGGCGATGAATCAGATGATGGGTTCTTCGGCAACTTCTCTTTCTTCGATGCTTAACAAGATGATAGACATCAGCCCGCCTACTGCCGATTTGATAGATTTGCAGTCAACTTCGGACGGTTCGGAGATTGATTCTTTCTTACGCGGAAAGTTCGTAAGAATTACATTTAAGATGGAGATTGGAGATCTCGTCGATAGTACTATTATGCAGTTGTATCCATTTTCATTTGCACGTGATATGTACAATAGTATTGCAAAGAATATGGAAATTGATATAGCTGGTGATGAAGCGGTAGTTAATGCCGCGGAAGCTCCTAAGCCTGAGGCTCCGGCACCACAACCGGCAGCTCCTCAGCCGCAACCGATGATGAATCAACCGATGATGGGACAGCCAATGATGGGACAGCCGATGATGGGATATCCTGATATGTCCATGATGTATCAGCAACCACCGGTAAATGTTCAGCAAGCTCAGTTCCAGCCGCTTATGATGGGTGATTTCAATCCTATCCAGCAGCAAGAGAACATCGATCTTATTATGGACGTTCCTCTTGAAGTTACGGTTGAACTTGGTCGAACCAGTAAGTCGATTAAAGAGATTCTGGAATTTTCACCGGGAACGATTATCGAACTTAATAAGATTGCGGGTGAATCAATTGATGTACTTGTTAACGGCAAGTATGTAGCCAAAGGTGAAGTAGTAGTTTTGGAAGAAAACTTCGGTATCCGTATTACGGATATCATTAAAGAACAGCCTAAATAATTTTTGTAAGGAGAGATGACAAATGGCTAAGAATATTTTAATTTGCGATGACGCAGCATTCATGAGAATGATGATCAAGGATATCCTGACCAAGAATGGTTACGGTATCGCAGGTGAGGCAGAGAATGGCCAGATCGCTGTAGACAAATACAACGAGACAAAGCCTGATCTTGTACTTATGGATATCACAATGCCGGAAATGGACGGAATCCAGGCATTAAAGAAGATCCGTGAGGCAGATTCCAATGCAGTTGTAGTTATGTGTTCTGCAATGGGTCAGCAGGCTATGGTTATCGAAGCAATTCAGTCAGGTGCCAAGGACTTTATCGTTAAGCCTTTCCAGGCAGATCGTGTTCTTGAAGCAGTTAAGAAAGTTATCGGCTAATAGAGGATATAAGTATGATAATTGGAGCTACAGGAGGCGGTGAGAGTCTCATTCAACTGATTGTAGTCTTGATTATTTTTATCTTTGTCCTTGCAATGACTGTTATTACGACACGTTTTATAGGCGGTTATCAAAAGCTTAAGATGAGCAATAAGAATATGCAGCTTATTGAGACTCTTAGGCTTTCCAATACTAAGTATGTGGCGCTTATGAAGGTCGGCAACAAATATGTTGTTATCGGTGTCGGCAAAGACGAGATTAACAGAATCATTGAATTAGACGAGAACGATATTCCTGATGTTCAATTGGAAGATGAGGGGAAGCCTGACAGGATGACTGAAGGTTTTCAGAACATTTTGGAGAGGTTAAAGAACAAAAAGGGCTAGGTGGAAGAGTTGAAAAAGATATGTTTGATTGCGTCAATTGCGTTCGGTACGTTATTTCTGGCCGGTGCTTTAACGCTTCTTGTGCCATATCGTATTAATGCAAGGACTTCTTCGGATACGACCACAACCACAACCGAAGAGGACATATTGGAACCTAGCGATCCTAGGGCAGATATCAATAATGGTTTTCATATAATTTATAATAACGACAGCGGACAGATTTCCGGTACGGTTAGGATATTACTCGTGCTTACGGTTATTTCACTTGCTCCGTCACTTATTATAATGCTTACTTCATTTACGAGAATCATTATAGTATTGCACTTTTTACGACAGGCCGTAGGTACACAGACAGCACCGCCTAACCAGGTATTGGTCGGACTTGCATTGTTCTTGACTGTCTTTATAATGTCACCTGTTTTCAAAGATATTAATGATAATGCAATTAAGCCTTTCGATGAAGGTAAGATTACTCAGGATGATGCTATTGAGATAGGTACGGCACCTTTACGTGAGTTTATGTACGGACAGACTCAGGAAAAGGATTTGGCTTTACTTTGTGATATAGCTAAGCAAGACTACCCGGTTACCGACGAAGAATTTGATACATTACCTATGACGACGGTTATACCTGCTTTTATATTAAGCGAGTTACGAACGGCGTTTGTATTGGGATTTCTCATATACATACCGTTTATAGTCATAGATATGGTTGTATCTTCGATTCTTATGTCAATGGGTATGATGATGTTGCCACCTACGACGATTTCAATGCCATTTAAGCTTCTGTTATTCATCTTGGCGGATGGATGGGATTTGGTAATCGGACAATTGGTTAAGTCATTTTTCTAATTAGGAAGGTGTGGTTAAATGATTACCGAAGGACAGATTTTGGATATCGCCAGAGATGCAATCTATACGATAGTTATGGCCGCGGCTCCGGTGCTATTGGTTTCACTTGTTGTTGGACTTATTATAAGTATATTTCAGACAGTTACATCTATTCAGGAGCAGACGTTAACATTTGTTCCTAAGATCCTGGCTGTATTTGCAACAATCCTTATCGGCGGAAGCTGGATGCTTAATCTTATGGCTTCGTTTACCGTTGACTTATGGCAGGATTTTAGCAAATATATTCGATAGGATCTTTTAGATGGTAAATTATAATTTTGACTTAGCATCATTTGAATATTTTCTCCTTATTTTGGTGCGAATCACCGCATTTATGGTAACCGCACCGTTTTATGGAATTTCTACTGCACCGGGAAGAGTTAAAGTCGGTTTTTCTGCAATAGTCTCTATACTTCTGTATCAGACTATATTGCCGAAGACTGATTTGGTTTATTCCGGTGTTTTTAGTTATAGCGTACTTGTTATACGTGAGACAATGGTGGGACTTCTTTTGGGATTTGCCGGATATATCTGCAATACTATTATTCTTACCGCGGGAAAGCTTATCGATATGAATATAGGTCTTTCAATGGCGTCGGAATACGATCCGTTAACACGTTCCGAATCGTCTGTTGTATCACAGATGTACAATTACTTTGTAATGCTTTTGCTTATTGTAACCAATATGCATCATTACATGTTAAGAGCGCTTGTTGATTCATATGAGATTGCGCCAATCGGAAGAGTAATATTTGATATGGATCATTTATTGGCTTCAATGACGCGTTTTATGACGGATACATTCATAATAGCTTTCAGAATATTCCTTCCGATATTTGCTGTAATTATGATTTTGAATGTTATCTTGGGTATTCTTGCTAAGGTAGCACCACAGATGAACATGTTTGCAGTAGGTATGCAGATTAAGCTTTTGGTCGGACTTTTGGTAATGTTTGTTACCGTATTTATGCTTCCGGATGTGGCTAACTTTATATTTAAAGAGACCAAGAATATGGTCGTTTTATTCAGCAACGGAATTGGTACTTATTAATGGGTGATGGGATGGAAGTTAAGCTTTATATGCCGCTTACGATGAATTTGCAGTTCTTCGCGCAAGACGGCCCGGGTGGTGAGAAAACCGAGCCCGCAACCGCAAAGAAATTAAAAGACGCAAGAGAAGAGGGCAAAGTAGCCAAGTCGAAAGAGCTTAACTCTGCCTTTGAGCTTTTAGCCTTATTTCTTGTAATTAAAGTATTGGCTTCCTTCTTTGCAAGTGGTTTTATAGAGACTTTTTTTAACGTGTATAAGAAAATGCCCGATGTTACGCGTGACAGCGTATCGGGTTTCAGCTTAAGGCAGGCACAGAGTCTTGTCAATTATTCGCTTATTCAGATTCTTAAGATTCTCTGGCCGGTTCTTTTAATCGCGATGATTGTAACTTTTGCAATCGGTCTTGTACAGGTTAAATGGAGCCCTACGTTAAAGCCTATGCAGCCTAAGTTAAGCAAACTTAATCCTGCACAGGGATTTAAGAAGATAATATCCAAAGATTCGCTCTTTGAGCTTCTTAAGTCGATAGTAAAGATTGTTTTAATCGGATGGATTGCATATTCGAGCGTAAAAGATTATTCCGGTGAGCTTTTTATGCTTTATGAAATCTCACTAAATGCGGCAATCGGTCTTATCGGTAAGATTATCGTTGATACCGGAATCAAAATTTCCATATTTTACATTGTTCTGGGCCTTGCGGATTATGTATACAGCAAGCATAAGTTCAATGAAGATATGAAGATGACCAAACAGGAAGTTAAGGATGAATTCAAGAATACCGAAGGTAATCCGGAAATAAAAGGTCGTCAGAGACAGATTATGAGACAGGCATCACAAAAGCGTATGATGCAGGCAGTACCGAAAGCAGACGTAGTTATTACCAACCCTACGCATTTATCGGTTGCGATTATGTATGATACGGATGTTGCATCCGCACCGCTTGTAGTTGCCAAAGGTGAAGATTATCTTGCAATGAAAATTAGGGAGATTGCAAGAGAAAATAATGTAGAAATTGTTGAGAACAAGCCTGTTGCAAGAGCTTTGTATACAACAGTTGATGTAGGACAGGAGATTCCGCCGGAGCTTTATCAGGCTGTTGCGGAAATCTTAGCCGAGATTTACAGAAAGAAGACGGCTTAATTAATAGAGAAAGCTTAAAAGAAAGGGGGATACGGAATTGAAAAAGGGCGATTTGGGCGTTGCGATTTACTTGCTTTGCGCTGTTTTATTCTTCATTATTCCGATTCCCAATTTCATATTAGACATAATGCTTGCTTTTAATATAGCGATGGCATTGATTGTCCTTTTCAATTCGCTTTTCGTTAAGGAAGTATTGGACATGTCCTTCTTCCCGACGTTACTCCTTTTTACGACCATATTCAGAATTTCGCTTAACGTATCGTCCACAAGACTTATTCTTTCATCGGGTAATCCGGGTAACGTAGTTAAGACATTCGGACAGTTCGTAGGTGGTAATGACCTTGTTATCGGTGCAATCGTATTTATTGTGCTTGTAATCATTCAGTTTGTTGTTATCAACAAAGGTTCCGAGCGAGTTGCAGAAGTAACCGCAAGATTTACGTTGGATGCTATGCCCGGTAAGCAGATGGCAATTGATGCCGATCTTAATACCGGTGTTATAAATGAAGCTCAGGCAAGAGAGCGAAGAAATAAGATTCAGGCAGAATCCAGTTTCTTCGGTGCCATGGACGGTGCTACCAAGTATGTAAAGGGAGATGCGACCGCGGGTATTATTATCACGGTAATCAACTTGGCCGGCGGAACCGTAATGGGTGTAATGAACCAGGGACTTGATGCAATGGGAGCATTGCAGAAGTATGGTTTGCTCACAATCGGTGACGGACTTGTATCACAGATTCCTTCCATGCTTATATCGCTTGCAACAGGTATTTTGGTTACCAAAGCTTCTAAGGAATCGGACTTCGGAGATGTTCTTGTATCGCAGCTTTTCGGTATTCCGAAGGTATTGTATCTTGTAGGCGGTACAATGATTGCATTAGGCTTTACACCGCTTAATTTCTTCCTTTTCCTTGCATTCGGTTTAACTTTTATCATTGCAGGATATACGATTCAGAAGAACAGCGAGATTAAGGCAATCGAACAAGAAGCTGAAGTTCAAGAAGAATCCGGAGAAGAGATACGTAAACCTGAAAACGTTATTTCACTTTTACAGGTTGACCCTATTGAACTTGAATTTGGATACGGAATTATTCCGCTTGCGGATGCTAACCAGGGCGGCGATTTATTAGACCGTGTAATTATGATAAGACGTCAGATTGCGCTGGAACTTGGTACGATAGTCCCGATTATTCGTATGAGAGATAATATTCAGCTTAATCCGAATCAATATATTATTAAGATTAAGGGAATTCAGGTAACGGAAGGTGAGATTCTTTTCGACCATTACATGGCAATGAATCCGGGACATGTAGAGCAGGAAATCTCAGGTATTCCTACATTTGAGCCTTCGTTCCATTTGCCGGCTATCTGGATTACCGAGAGTCAGCGTGAAAGAGCAGAGAGCTTCGGTTATACCGTAGTAGACCCGCCTTCAATTATCGCTACTCATATTACTGAGATTATTAAGACACATATCGCAGAACTCCTGTCACGTCAGGATGTTCAGACGCTTATAGATAATCTTAAGGAGACAAACTCCGTTCTTGTTGATGATCTGGTACCGAAGCTTCTTGGTATCGGCGAGATACAGAAGGTACTGCAGAATCTTTTGCGCGAACAGATTTCGATAAGAGATTTACTTACAATATTCGAAAGTCTCGCAGATCATGCGCAGACTACGCATGATACCGATGTACTTACAGAATATGTCAGACAGAGCCTTAAGCGTTCGATATCTGCAAAGTACTTTCCGGCAAATGAGACGACTTCGGTTGTTACATTAGACCCGCAGGTAGAGCAGGATATTATGAATTCGATCAAGCAGACTGAACAAGGGGCATATCTTACAATCGATCCGGAGAAAACCAAAGCCATCATGAATTCTGTTGAAGAACAGGTTTCTAAGCTTGAGAATCTCGGAAGTAACCCGATTATTGTTACATCGCCTATTGTGAGAATGTATTTCAAGAAGCTTACGGAAGACTATATCAAGGATTTGATAGTCGTATCATACAATGAGATTGACAACAATGTTGAATTACAGTCGGTAGGGATGGTGACGTATAAGTAATGAAGATTAAGAAGTTTACGGGCAAAACGGAAGAAGAGGCAACAAAGAAGGCTAAGGCCGAACTGGGTCCGAGCACTGTCATTATGAATGTGAAAAAGACCCAGCCGTCAGGATTTTTTAAAGCATTCAAATCATCAACCTTCGAAGTTACCGCAGCTGTAGAGGAAAATGAATACAAGCTTAATGTATCCGATGCAATAAAGTCACAGACGCCTATGCATCAGACGAAGATTAATCTTGCAGCAAATGAGGAGATTGACATTAAGAATATTTCCAATACGACTACGACACTTCCGAACGATAATACGGTATATAACAGAAACAGTATCAAGACGGTTGACCCTGAAGCACAGATTAAGAAAATAATCAAAGAAATGCCAAGAAACAGAGAAACGGTTGCAGATAATATGGCGGAAGAAAACAGAATTGCTAAAAGCGCTGACATGAACGGTTTTGAAGAGAAACTTGACAGTTTACAGTCAATGCTTGAAGAAAATCTTAAAACTTCAAAGGAAGATAACGGCGCAAATTTTGATGATATGACCGAAAACTCCGAAAAGGATCAGCGTCGCCAGGAAGGCATCAAAATGGCCAAAATGATATACAATACGCTTCTTGATAATGAAGTGGACGAAAAGTATGCCAATATCCTGGTTGAAGAGATGGATAAGACATTAAGTCACAGCAGTAATATTGATATGATGCTGTCCAATGTATATCAGAAAATGATTCTGAAATTCGGCGAGACAAGTGTGATTAACCTTGGCGGAAGAAAACCAAAGATGATATTCTTCATTGGACCTACAGGTGTCGGCAAGACCACTACGATAGCCAAGATTGCGTCTAAATTTAAGGTTGAAGAAGGCAGAAAGATTGCGCTTTTCACAGCAGATACATATAGAATTGCGGCAGAGGAACAGTTAAGAACTTATGCCAATATTCTTGACACACCGCTTACTATTATTTACTCTGCGGATGAATTGAAGCAGGCAATTGATAAAGTTAGAGATGTCGATGTAATTTTGGTGGATACTGCCGGATTTTCACATAAGAGTCCGCAGCAGAAGGAAGATACAAGAAAGCTTATTGCATCGCTTCCGCAGGAAATAGATAAGGAAGTTTATCTTGTTGTAAGTGCAACGACAAAGTATAGGGATTTACTTGAAATAGCAGATTCATATAAAGAAATTGCCGATTATAAATTGATATTTACGAAGCTTGATGAGACTTCGGCTTATGGCAATTTATTTAATATGCGTATGTATACGGGAGCTTCAATGTCTTATGTAACGACAGGTCAGAATGTACCTGAAGATATTGAGGTATTTGATACACAGCGAATAGTAAAGAGACTACTCGGAGGGAAATAGGGGATTTAACAATGGATCAGGCAACAACATTACGTAATATGGTCAAGGAGCGCTCACAGGGCGCCGAAAAGAAAAAGGCCAGAGTTATTACGATTACGAGCGGAAAAGGCGGAGTCGGAAAATCAAATACATCCGTCAATCTCGCATTGGCGCTTTCCGAATTGGGAAAGAAAGTTATAATTTTCGATGCGGATTTCGGTCTTGCCAACGTAGAGGTAATGTTCGGTGCTTTGCCAAAATATAACTTAAGCGATGTTATCTATAGGGGAAAGAGCATCGAAGATGTTATTACGCAAGGACCGAATAATATAGGATTTATATCCGGAGGATCGGGAATAGTAAGCTTAAGCAATGTTAACAGAGACCAACTTGCTTATTTAATTCATAATCTCAATAATCTTGATAATTTGGCGGATTTTGTGATTATAGATACGGGCGCGGGAATTTCGGATCAGGTTTTGGCTTTTGCAATGATGGCACCTGAAATAATAATGATTACAACACCGGAACCGAGTTCGCTTACGGATTCTTATTCGCTTATAAAAGCGCTTTACCGCAATCCTAATTTTGATAAGGATAATACAAATATCAGAGTGCTTGCGAATAAGGCTTCGACAATAGAAGACGGAGAGCTTGTATATCAGAAGCTTGCTTCCGTAGTTACCAAGTTTTTGCAAGGAAGACTTGATTATCTTGGAATGATACCGCTTGACGCGACAATTGATAAAGCAATCAGACAGCAGAAACCGGTTATGATTTCATTTCCTAACTGCAAGGCTTCCAAAGCCTATAAGCTTGTAGCTTCGGATTTGATTAACGGAACACATTCCGCAAACAATATTAAGCGCGGAATTTCGGAGATTTTTTCGAGCTTTATGTTAAACAGAAGATTATAGATTATTTGCCGAAAGGAGGAGATAAAGTGGCTGAAGATATTATTACACTTGGCATGAGAATCGAGATTACAGATGAAAACGTGACTGACGAAGAAAGAGATTCTAAGCCTATATATATCAGTCAAGTTGAAAATCTCTTCTCTAACGGCGATTTTGAAATAGACATGCCTATATATCAAAGACAACTTGTGTTATTACATAATGGTGCAAGGTATAAGTTTCTCTTCTATGGAGAAAAGCATAATTACGAGGCGGTTGTCGTAATTAAGGACAGGTATAAGGCAGATAATCAGTACTTATTAAGAGTGCAGCTTATAACACAACCTGAAAAAGTTCAGAGAAGAGAGTATTACAGATGCTGCACGACATTCGAAGTAAAGTTTCATGATATAGCCGAAGCAGAGGTTAATGCATCCAACTTCGACTTACTTATGGAACAGTACAACGGATTCAATCTTGAAAAGCTTATGCTTCACGGACTCGTTGTGGATATAAGCGGCGGCGGAATGAAGATGATAAGCAGATTTCCAAATGAACCGGGTAGTTACAAAAGACTCGTATTTGAACTTCCGATAGAAGGGAAAACGGAGACGTTCAGCGTGTGTGGACAGATATTAAGTTGCGAGCTTAGAAAAGATACGATATCACGTTACGAGAACCGCCTAAAGTTTGTTAAACTCGGACAAAACTCACGCGAAAAGATTATTAGATTCATTTTTGAAGAAGAGCGTAAGATCAGAAGTATTACTCGAGGTAATGACGAATGAAGAAAAATATTATGGTAGTTGATGACTCTGCACTCATGAGAAGAGCCCTATGTGATATAATCAACGCAGATGATTCGTTCAAAGTAGTTGATGAAGCACGCGATGGACTTGAGGCGTATGAGAAAATCAAAGCCAACAAGTATGACG
>JAGAAH010000214.1 GCA_017615375.1 Lachnospiraceae bacterium
GTATGCAGGCAGGTATCGTATACGGACAGATTGGTCAGACCGAGTATATCATCAAGAAGATGAAAGAAGAGTCCGGAATGGAGAATATTAAGGTCGTTGCAACCGGCGGACTTGGTGTCTTAATTGCGGAAGAAACCGAAGTAATCGATGTATACGATGCAAATCTTACATTAAAGGGAATGCAGAAGATATTTGCTAAGCAGAAATAATGAAAACATTTAAGATAGGAAATGTAGAACTTAACAATCGATATATATTGGCTCCTATGGCAGGTGTAACAGACCTGCCATACCGTGTTTTATGCAGTCGTCACGGCGCGGGAATGGTGTGCTCCGAGATGGTAAGCGCAAAGGGCATATATTATAACAACAAGAATACGGTATTCCTTCTTTCGATATCAGAGGAAGAAGCACCGGTGTCCTTACAGCTTTTTGGATCGGACCCAAAGATTATAAGCGAGATGGCGAAGCGTATAGAGGAGCGTCCGTTTTCAATTCTTGATATCAACATGGGATGCCCGGTTCCGAAGGTTGTCGGAAACGGCGAAGGGTCGGCACTTATGAAGGACCCTGTGCTTGTAGGCAAGATAGTGGAAGCGACAGCTAAGGCTATACATAAACCCGTTACCGTGAAAATCCGTGCGGGATTTGATAAAGACCATGTTAATGCGGAAGAGATAGCGCATGTGGCGGAAGAATCGGGCGCCGCGGCAGTTGCGGTACACGGACGAACAAGAGAGCAGTTCTATAGCGGAGAAGCTGATTGGGACATAATTGCGCGCGTTAAGAATAGAGTTAAGATTCCCGTTATCGGAAGCGGCGATGTAACCGATTATAAAAGCGCGAACGAGATGTTTACGAAGACCGGTGTCGACGCCATAATGATAGGTCGCGCAGCCCGCGGTAATCCATGGATATTTGACGAGTTAATCGCGGGGGAAGAAGGCAGGGAATATACGAAGCCTTCATTGGAAGAGCTTTTATCCGAGATGCTAACACATGCAAAGATGTTATGTGAATTCAAGGGCGAATACATAGGCATAAGAGAGATGCGCACCCATGCAAGCTTCTATCTTACAGGACAGAAGGGTGCGGCAAAAGCGCGTGTAATGCTTAATTCCGTGGAAACCCTCGACGACTTATATAAATATGTGGAAGTTTTGCTTAACAGTGTGAAATAAAAGGACGCCTTTAAAAGGCGTCCTTTTGTGTATGGATTATTCTAAGTCAAAAGGATTTATACAAAGAGAACCATCAGCTATTTTTCCGGATGAGAGATAGTACTTGCGCTCTGTTTCACCGTTTTGATATGTTATGTCAAGAACATATACTTCGTTTGCTTTTATTTCCATTGGTAATCTATATTGATCAAAAGACAAATAATAATTAGTTGGTTTTGAAGAAAAATCTTCATATGCATTTTTAAGCCACCAGGCATCTATTTTTGCAATACGCGCTGAAGGGAAAAGAAAATCGACGGTTGATGCTAATGAACCGTAGTAGACAGCATCGTATTCTTTGCCGGCAACAGTCATTTTTTCTGTACTTACGGGATCATTCCAGATTGCGAATTTTCCAATAACGCTATCGTATTTTGATTTAATGCGTGTAATTAATGTATCTTCACCGCGACCGTTATCACCGTGACCCCCAAATGCTGCAGTTGTGATATTTTCGTTGGCATGTGCCCCTCCGACGATAGCCATTACGAATTCTCCTTTAATGGCTTCATATTCTCTTACAAAGTTTTGGAACATGTATTCTTCGCGGTAATTCCAACCGGAAGCTTCATCACCGGAAGCATCAAGTTCTGCAACTATTCTTCCTTGTTCAATGTTTTCACAGAGAATTTGATAATCTTCGGTGTCCGCTTTTCCGTTCCTTTCAAGTATATTCTTGTAGTCAGCACTTAAATATTCATAATCATGCGCAATATCTATAGAATGAAAGATGGTTTCGGGGTATTTTTCTTTAATTGTGAAATAAAAATAGTTCGCCTCTTTGTCAAAGGTAAAATAGTGGGATAGTTCATAAAACTCTGACGATTCGGAAATACCATCCGTATCTGATTTCATGAATTCATTAAGGCCTACAACAGTTGCATAAGAAAGTTCTAAAAACAGATGTCGGGCTCCCATTTTATAGAAGTTATCCCAGAGCTCAAGTTCCTTATCCCAGAAGATATCCATGTGATGTAGCTCTCCGCAAATATAAATCTTACAAGGGAAATCAGCCTTGGCAGCGGGAGCTTTTTCTGCATTAATGCCGCATCCCGTGATTAAAAGCGCGATGCATAACAGTAGAATTGTGATACTGTTCTTTTTCATAATTATTTCTCCTTCATATAATATCCTATGGTATAGCCTTGTACCTATACATAAAATAACTATATCATAATTGCTAAATAGTGCATCTGAAAAACTCTCATTGACAGTCGTACTCCCCTTTAGTATAATAGTAGGAGTTATATGGGGAAGACCCTAATTTTAGTATGGAATTTTTGATATGAAAATGACCGAATAAGAGGTGCAGATATGGAAAAGAACTTATTGACCTACGCAACCGTGCAGAAGTATGAAAATGAACTTCAGGAGCTTAAAGTTGTTAAGCGTAGGGAGGTTGCAGAGAAAATTAAAGAGGCAAGAGAGCAGGGAGACCTTTCCGAGAATGCCGAATATGATGCAGCCAAAGATGAACAGCGCGATATCGAGGCAAGAATCGAGGAATTGGAAGCAATCCTTAAGAACGTAGAAGTAGTTGTTGAGGAAGAAGTTGACGTTGCAAAAGTTAATGTCGGATGCAAGGTTAAGGTCCTCGATGTAGAATATAAAGAAGAATTGGATTATTATATCGTTGGTTCTTTGGAGGCCAATAGCCTTCAGGGCAAGATCAGCAACGAATCACCGCTTGGCAAGGCACTTATAGGTAAGAAAGTCGGAGCCAAGGTTAAGGTAGAGACCCAGGCCGGTACTTTCGAATACAAGGTTTTGGACATTCAAAGAGTATAAGAAAGAAGCCCGCCTTAAGTTATAAGGCGGGTTTTGTGATAAAGGAGTAGAGAAGATGGCAGAAGAGAGAGTAACAGAAGCCCAGATGGACGAGAAGGAGTTAAACCGCCTTGTGCAGGTAAGATATGACAAGTTTAACGAGCTTAAGGCAGCAGGTAAGAATCCTTTCGTTATAACCAAGTACGATGTGACGGCGCATGCAAAGGAAGTTATCGATAACTTCGATACCATGGAAGGAAAGACCGTATCGATTGCAGGCCGTATGATGCAGAAACGTGTAATGGGTAAGGCATCATTTATGAATATTCTCGATAAGTCCGGTAACGTTCAGGTATACGTTGCAAGAGATTCTATCGGAGAAGAGCCTTATGCGGATTTCAAAAAGTTCGATATCGGCGACATCGTAGGCGTTAAGGGTGAAGTATTCCGTACAAAGATGGGTGAAATCAGTATCCACGCATCGGAAGTTACGCTCCTTTCTAAGTCATTACAGTTACTTCCTGAGAAGTTCCATGGTCTTACCAATACTGATATAAGATATCGTCAGAGATATGTGGATCTTATTATGAATCAGGAAGTTCGCGATACCTTCGTTAAGAGAAGCAAGATTTTACGCGAGATTAGAAACTTCCTTGCAGACAGAGACTTTATGGAAGTAGAGACACCAATGCTCGTTGCCAATGCGGGCGGTGCTGCGGCAAGACCTTTTGAGACACATTATAATGCACTTGACGAGGACTTCCGTCTTAGAATTTCGCTTGAATTATATTTAAAGAGACTTATCGTCGGCGGACTTGAGAGAGTATTCGAAATCGGTAGAGTATTCAGAAACGAAGGATTAGACACAAGACACAATCCGGAGTTTACGCTTATGGAGCTCTATCAGGCTTATACAGATTATAACGGAATGATGGAACTTACAGAGTCAATGTTCCGTTATCTTGCCGAAAAAGTTCTCGGAACCACCAAGTTTATGTACGGCGATGTTGAGCTTGATTTCGGTAAGCCATTTGAGAAGATGACAATGGTTGACGCCGTTAAGAAGTATGCAGGCGTTGACTTTACTAATATTTTAACCGATGAGGATGCGAAAAAAGTTGCAAGAGAGCATAACATAGCATTCGAAGAGCGTCATAAGAGAGGCGATATCATTAACCTTTTCTTCGAGGAGTTCTGTGAAGAGCATCTTGTACAGCCAACATTCATTATGGATCATCCTGTCGAGATATCACCGCTTACCAAGAGAAAGCCGGATGACCCTAATCACGTAGAGAGATTCGAGCTTTTCATTAACACATGGGAAATGTGTAATGCTTATTCCGAGCTTAACGACCCGGTTGACCAGAGATCGAGATTCGAGGAGCAGGAAAAAGCGCTTGCAGCAGGAGACGAGGAAGCAAATCATACAGATGAGGACTTTTTAAATGCGCTTTCTATCGGTATGCCGCCTACAGGTGGTATCGGATACGGAATCGACCGTCTCGTTATGTTACTTACAAATAGCGCAGCCATCCGCGATGTCTTGCTCTTCCCGACCTTGAAGTCCTTGAGCTGAGAAATGCAGTAAAATCAAGGCTTGCGAGCCTTCGATAGAAAAAAGTACAGCAAAAGTACAGCAAATTTCGTGCCTATAATACCCGATAACACTGAATAATACGGGATACGGCAGAAAAGCGGTACCAAGCAGCAGGAAAGAAAAATAGAGATTGCGCTTCTTGAGAGCCACTTTTCTAAGAGAAATCTTGGAAGGGTGGCTCTTTTCGTTTAGGCGATTGTTCGGGGAACCTTCGGAAGGCAAGAACGATGCACAAAGCTTCAAAGATTCAAA
>JAGAAH010000215.1 GCA_017615375.1 Lachnospiraceae bacterium
CTTAAAGATTTGCAACTTAAGAAGCAAAAATACGAGGGTCTTGATGAGGCGGTTAAGAAAGCAAAGGCGCGTTACGAGGATTGTGTAAAAGCTTTCCCGGGAAAGCCTGTTAAAGAAGCGACCGTCGAAGAGATGCACAACAAGAATACCGAAATGATAAGCTATAGGAGTGCGGCAGATGCGCATAGATTAAGCGATGACGAGATTAAGCATCTAATAGATCTGCAGGACAGAAAGAGAAACTATAATCCCAATCCCGATGAATCCGGTCGCCCCGTATTAAAGAAACCTGTATTGTCGATAATTCTTATCGTATTATCCGTATTGGGAATAGGCGCCGGTGTGTGCCTTATATTCCTATATGATATGATTGCTATAGGTGCGGCGGTTGCGGGAGCGTCTACCGCGATATTTGTAATCGCGATAATACTTATGATAGCCGGAAAGAGCCGTTATAAGCGCGATATTGCGATATTTGAGGCAAATCTCGAGAATGAAAGAGAACGCAGGGAAGAAATCCGTCAAATGGAAGATGCGGAAATAGAGCGTCTTGTCGCACAGCGTAAACAATTTGATGAGAATAATGAAAAAGCGCTTGCCATAAGGGATGAAATCGTGCGTTTCTTGACGGAAGCCGGAATTACGCCTGATAAGAATCTGACACCTCAGTTGGTTGAGATTGAGAATAAGGCGGAAGATTACGGAAATGCGGTTAAAGCATTGAATGAGGCCACCGAAAATTTCGAGAACTTCATCAAGATAACACCTGATATTGAAGAGATTAAGGCATTGAAGGAAATGAACTCCGAAGATGAATTGATGACGATTCATGAAAGGATGCTTGCAATCGGAAGGGAAGAAGATGAGATTAACGGAAGCCTTAAGACTTACAACCTTCAGATAGAAGGAACTGACGGCCTTATGGAAAAGCTCGAAGAGGTAGATGATGCCAAGGCTAAAGCGGATGCCTTGACGGAAGAGATTGACGCTAAGAGACATAAGGTTGATATCTTAAATAAGACGGATTTTTATCTTAAGAAAGCCAAAGAGAATTTCGTATCGAATTATACTGCACCGGTACTTGACGGATTTAATAAGTATTATGCGATGTTCGGAAATGAGAATGATACATTTTATCTTGATACGGATATTAATCTTACGAAAGAAGAGCTTGGTGCACAGCGCGAAATCGACGTATTAAGCTCGGGTAACCGTGATATGGTAGGGCTTGCGCTTCGTATGGCGTTCGTTTCAGCAATGACGAAGAAAGAGCAGCCGTTTATAATTATGGATGATCCGTTCGTAAATCTCGATACCGAGAAGGTAGAGCGCGCAAAGCACTTCCTCGACGAAGTATCCAAGGAATATCAGGTGATATACCTTACATGCTACGACAGTAGAGCATAATTTTACTTTTAATACAATTAAGAAAACCATGTAATATAAGCAAGAATGACGCGTATATTACATGGTTTTCTTTGTGGCTAGCCGAAAAATATTATATAATTTGCATGCCGCCGTATTTGCGAATCTTGAGTATATTGCAGCTTCCGTCTCCGAAAATCGAATTCATGTATTCGCAGTACCCTTTAGCCAGTTCATTCTTGACATAAGCCTGAATGGTACCTGCAAATCCGCCGCCCTGTACACGAGCGTAACAATCATCCTTAAGATAGAGCTTGGATGCAGCCAAAGCAATCGATATGCCCTGGACCTTAGGATTACTTGCAGAGTAAATATTCTGCAAGCACTTAAACGAAGAATCTCCCGCTTCATTCTCAATATTGAGAAACGCGTCGATATCGCCCGATTTAAGAACTTCGATAGCACGACGAACACGACGATTCTCGGTTACATAGTGAATGACACGAAGCGCGGCACGATCGTTCACTTTATCTTTGATAAGCTTAATGCTTCTAAGCAATTCATCTTCATCAATTTCCGATAACACTTCTTTGCCCCATAAAGCAGCGGCAGCCTTCATCTCTTCGGTTATGGCAGCATAATCCGGAGTAAGATTTGCATGGCTTCCCTTGGTATCGGTTATACATAAGCAGTATCCGTTATCGGTTAACGGGAAAGGAACTTTTTCGACAACAGGATTTTCTTTCTCCTTAAAGTTAATATGAATAAGACCGCCTACGGAGCATGCCATCTGGTCCATGAGGCCGCATGGCTTGCCGAAGTATACGTTCTCTGCAATCTGACCGATGATACCGATTTCAATTGCGGAAATCTTACCCTCGTTAAAAAGGTATGAAAGAATCGTTCCGATAACCGTTTCAAAAGCAGCAGATGAAGAAAGACCTGCGCCTATAAGCACGTCTGAAGTTATATAAGCTTCAAAACTACCTATATTGTAGCCGCGATTCTTAACGGTTGCAGCAACACCACGTATCAAAGAGCAGGCATTGCCGGTTTTAGCGCTTTTATCATCAAGTGAATTAAGCGGAATAACAAGACGACCGTAACCTTCCGAGTAGATATCGAGCTTGCCCGAATTGGTCTCGCGGACAATAGCGAGTACATCACGGTTAATTGATGCAGCCAAGACTTCGCCACGCTGATGGTCGGTGTGATTGCCGCAGACTTCGGTTCTTCCCGGAGCACTGAAAATGTGTACGGGTCCATCGCCGAATTCTTCCTCGAAGCGGTCGAGAGCGTGAATGTAGCGCTCGGTTTCGTATGTCATCATCGAAGGATCTGCATACACGTCGAGAAGAGTATCCTTTAATTCGTCGCTTTCCAATTGTTCTCTTAATAATTTTACGGTTTTCATATAAAAGTTCCCCTTTTTTATGTGACTTATTATATTTTAATACCGACCTATGTAAAAAAGCAATTGTTTTTGAAAATGAAGCCAAAACTTGTTATAATAGTAGAAAACATTTTTTCTACAAAACTGTCCATAGGAGGTAGAAAAGAAATGAAGAAGCGCATAATTACTTTAATATTGATATTGGCAATGATGTTTACCATGGCAGCCTGCGGAAAAGAAAAAGAAGAAGTGAACACCGCTTATATCGATAGAAAAGTCGGTATTTGCATATATAAGGGCACGGATGATTTCATGAAGCTTTACGAAGCCGAGCTTAGAAAGTATCTGATTTCGCAGGGATTTGCGGATGAGAATATTAAGACGGTCGATGCAAAGAATGACCAGAAGACGCAGAATGAGCAGGTTAAGAAGCTTATAGAAGATAAGGTCGATGTACTTATAGTTAATCCTGTTAATCCGTCTAATGCAGGTACGATAACAGACATGGCGGTTGACGCGGAGATTCCGCTTATATACATTAACCGCGAGCCTGATAAGGACGAGCAGGACAGATGGAGCAATAACGGCTGGAAGGTTACTTACGTCGGATGCGATGCGAGACAGTCCGGAAAGATGCAGGGCGAGATTGTAATAGATCTCGGACTTGATGTAATTGACCTTAACAAAGACGGAAAGGTTCAGTACATTATGGTTGAGGGCGACCCGGAAAACATTGACGCACAGTACAGGACGCAGTTTTCCATAAAAGCGATTAACGCCCAGGGTATCTTCGTAGATTGTATCGACGATCAGGTAGGTAACTGGGAGACGGTGGCGGCACAGACCATAGTTGCCGACGATTTGATGGCATACGGTGATAAGATAGAAGTTATATTCTGTAATAACGATGCGATGGCACTTGGTGCGATTCGCGCAATTAAAGCCGCAGGACGCACGGTCGGAAAGGATGTATTCCTTGTTGGAGTAGATGCATTAAAGGAAGCCTGCCAAGCAATCTTGGACGGCGATATGACGGGAACCGTATTTAACGACCACATAACGCAGGCACACAGCGTAGCGGATTGTGCCATCAAGTTTATCGAGGGTAAGCGTGTGGATAATTACATTGCATGCGATTATGTTAAGGTTACGAAAGATAACGCACAGGAAATACTTGATTTGCTTAAATAAATAATCTATAAAGGAAAGAACCGGGTCTTATATAAGACCCGGTTTCTTGATGTAACGATATATCTAAAATTTTAGTGATATTACTTAATCATAAGACGAATAATCTCGTCGTTTGTTCCAACCATACCCTCTCTTGCGAGACAACCTATGTTACTTATTGTTTCCTCGATATTGGCACCGACCAAACCATCGCCGTGCTCGAAAGCCACATCGCCTTTGGCCATAAAGAAGGATAAAAGCGCTGTATCTATGGATTCCGCAATCTTGGCGGCACATGATGCTTTCGCACCGTCGCATACCATGCCGGATATAATGGAAATTGCATTTGATACGGTTTTCTCTATTACATCATAGGAAGCACCGGTAAGGTAAGCAATTCCCGCACCTGCGCCGGCGCCTGCGCTTACTGCGCCACAGTAAGCCGAGAGACGACCGATAGGTGTTTTTTCGTGAATGGCTATAAGATTGGAAAGTGTTAAGGCACGATACATTAATTCTTCCGAAGAATCAAGTTCATGCGCATATATTACAACAGGTACGGAAGCGGTAATTCCCTGATTACCGGACCCTGAGTTGATTACAACAGGTAATTCGCAACCATTCATTCTTGCATCGGAACCTGCAGCAGCATATGCTTTGGCACGGGTTCTTATGGAATTATCCATAGCAAGAAGAAATTTGCCGATATTGGCACCGTAGCTTCCACGTAAGCCTTCTTCGGCGATTGCCATATTAAAATCTATCTGGCGCTTTAATATAGGCTTTACATCATCCACATTGAGAGATTGTACGAAATCGTATATACCCTCCATTGTAAGAACGGAGTGATCCGTTTCGTTTGAAATATTGTCTTCTGACGATGTAAGCTCGTATAATATTTTGCCGTCAAGTTCTTTATATATAATATTGGTATGAGCATCAGCGATACGAACTTTTGAAGTATGATGCTCGCCTTTTAAGGTAATTATCATATCAAAGGTATGACCTTGGCAGAGATGTTTGATTTCAAAAGCGCATTCATTGAGAAACTCGCTGATTCTTGTTATCTCATCTTCGGTAACGTCGGAAAGAACTTCAAGCTCTTTATTCTCGTCTCCGGCAATTATTCCCGCGGCAACTGCGGCAGGAATACCTTTTAAGTGACCGGTATGCGGTACGTATACCGATTTGACATTCTTTATAAGTGATCCGCTGGCTTCGATAATAACTTCTTTAGGTAATTCATTTATAAGGGCGCGTGCGGTTGCAGCTGCATAAGCCAAAGCGATTGGCTCTGTACAACCCATTGCGGGCTTTAATTCTTCTCTGAGTATCTGTACATATTCCTTATAGGTACTTGAATTACAGTCCATACGTATCTCCTTCTCTTATTTTTTTTTATATGACGGTATAAATTCATAAGAATTTCAAATTATTTTTGTAAGATGGTAGTTGATTACTACCACGTAATAATGTAACATATATTATAACTTTAGTGAAATTTATGTTTTTTATTAAAGCAATAAAAAGCATTTAAGAAATAACAGAAAGAGAGGGAGCAGCATGGAGATAAGAGAGTTAATTACTTTTTTACAGGTAGCAGAGGAAGAGAGTTTCTCCAAGGCAGCGGTAAGTCTTGGTTACACGCAGGCGGCTGTAACGATTCAGATGAAGCATTTGGAGCAGGAGTTTAAGACCCCGCTCTTTGACAGAATAGGAAAGAAAACGATCCTTACCGAAGCCGGAAAATCGTTTTTGCCAAAAGCTCAGACTATTCTTCATGATATTAATGAAGCAA
>JAGAAH010000216.1 GCA_017615375.1 Lachnospiraceae bacterium
ACTAAGTTCATACTGCGAGCAGTTAACCACGCGTTCGTCGCGCCCAACTCGCTCGCCTCGCCTTATATAGCGAGACGGCTCAAACAATGTCCGCTCCTCGCTAACCGCTCTTGTATTCACTAAGTGCGCAATGCAAATGCTCACTTAGCATACAATATACCCTCCACATGCGTTTATTTTTCGGCTAGCCACAAAGAAAAGCATATAATATAAGCAAGAATGAGCCTTTGACGCAGCGCTTAATAAGCACGAGACGGGGATAGCGAGCTGCGATTACTGTTTAAGCAGCCTCGTCCCGATGAGACGAGGCTAGCGAGTTCAATCGTCAGCGAAGCTTGCTTTATTCCCCAAGTGAAGTGCGAATTTAGCAGCGGAGTCACCGCGAATGACGCTTATATTATATGCTTTTCATTTTTTGTATCAAGAAGTATTAATTACGCGTTCTTACCGCAACACTGTTTATACTTACGGCCGGAACCACATGGGCATGGATCGTTACGTCCGATTTTCTTGCCCACACGAATTGTTGTAGATTCCTTCTGCTCCTTATAAAGCGCTTTTCTTTCTTCTTCCGTGAAGATCTTCTCCCACTGCGGAAGCTCGTATAACCAGTCTGCCTTGGCACGAACCATATTCTTATATAATTTCGCCTTGTCAAACTTTAATGAAACAACCGTATCCTCTTCCATTGTATCGATAGGATTCGGTGTTACGAGCGAGTCATCTATACCGTCAAGGAAACCAACCATCGCCATAAGCTCGATTCCAAACTTGTCTGCAAGCTCCTTAACCGTTCCCTTTACTTCCTCATCAGGATTGGTAAGTAACTTCTCATATACGGAAGTCTCCTTCTCAAAATATCTTCTCCAGAAGTTCTGTAATTCATTTCTATCAGCCTGCTCATTATAAGCCATGCTTCTCCACTGTTCAAGTAATGCCATAATGCACCTCGCAATAATTTCTATGGTTATCCCACGTCTACCTATTATACTGTAAAAGCATCAAAACTACAAGAAAAAGCGCTCGGAATTTCTTCCGAGCGCCCTAACTTTTTCAACTTTTTCTTCTTAAACTGATAACGTCAACTTACATTGGAATAAAGAACTTAACAAGGAAGAGAAGTGAAAGGATGTATGTAAGCCAATGAACTTCCTTAGCCTTACCTATAAGAACCTTAATAACTGTATATGTAATAAGACCGATACCGATAGCATGTCTGATTGAAGATGAAATAGGCATAGCGATGAGCATTAAAGCTACAGGAGCTGCCTGTGTAAGATCTTCAAAGTCAACTCTCTTAAGACCTGAAAGCATCAAGATTCCTACGTAGATAAGAGCTGATGATGTAGCTGCTGAAGGAATGATTGCTGCTATAGGTGAGATGAACATACAAGCAAGGAATACGATACCTGTTGTTAAAGCTGTAAGACCTGTACGTCCGCCTGCTTCAACACCGGATGCAGACTCGATAAATGTAGTTACTGTAGAAGTACCTGTACAAGCACCTGCTACTGTACCAACAGCGTCTGCAAGAAGTGCTTCCTTCATGTTCGGCATATTGCCCTTCTCATCAACCATACCTGCACGTGATGCTGTACCAACAAGTGTTCCGATAGTATCGAACATATCGATGATACAGAATGTGATGATAAGAGTAATAACTGTAGCCCAACCGATCTGAGCAAATCCGCTAAAGTTAAACTTGAAAAGTGTTGTAGCTGCCATATCCTTGAAAGGTGGTAACCAGCTTGCAGTCTTTAATGACTCAAACGGGTTGGTATTGAAAATAAAGATCTGGCATACCCAGTTGATTATAGAAGCAACAAGCATACCAAGAATAACGGAAGCTCTAACTTTCTTGTGGTTAAGGTAAATAATTACGAATAAACCAATAAACATTGTTGCTACTGCAAGTACCATAGGTCCGAATCCGTCGCCCATTGTATCTCTAGCATAACCTGCTGTAAGAGCACCAAAGAAATCTCTCATTGCGTAGAATGGTGCTGCAAAACCGTTAACAGCTGCATAGATACCACAGTTGGAACCAAGACCGATGTTAAGTAACATAAGTCCGATAGCCGGTGCGATACCGAAACGTACTCCAAGAGGAATAGCTTCAACTATCTTCTCGCGGATACCAAAGAGTGAAAGTATAATAAAGATTACACCTTCAATAAGGATAATTACAAGTGCAGACTGGAATGATTCAAGATATGTCATTCCTGTAAGTCCGACAATCTGTCCAACAACTACAGCGAAGAATGAGTTAAGTCCCATTCCCGGAGCCATAGCAAATGGCTTGTTAGCACAAAATGCCATAACGAACATACCTACTGCAGATGCGATACAGGTTGCAAGGAATACGCCGTTCCAAAGTTCCTGGCCTTCAGCTCCGAAACCTGTAAGTAAGTTAGGATTCAAGGCAATGATATAAGCCATTGTCATGAATGTAGTCAAACCGGCAATAATCTCGGTCTTGACCGTAGTCTTATTTTGCTCAAGCTTAAACATAAGTTAGAGACCTCCTATAAATTTTTCTCACAAGAATAATTATAATTAATACGTCACAAATTTTCCATACTTTTTTGTCTTTTATTATATACAAATTATTAATATTGCGGACACTTTTATTCAAAAACT
>JAGAAH010000217.1 GCA_017615375.1 Lachnospiraceae bacterium
AGCTTAGCAAGGCCCTGGCAGAGGCGCTTTTCAACGATGAGTAATCTCTTATAAGAGTTGATATGTCGGAATACATGGAGAAGCACAGCGTATCGAAGATTATCGGTGCGCCTCCGGGATATGTCGGACATGAAGAAGGCGGTCAGTTATCCGAGAAGGTTCGCCGCAATCCATACTCCGTAATTCTTTTTGATGAGATTGAAAAAGCGCATCCGGACGTATTTAATATATTATTGCAGGTGCTTGATGACGGTCACATTACGGATTCACAGGGACGTAAGGTAGACTTCAAGAATACAATAATCATTATGACTTCAAATGCGGGAGCACAGCAGATTATAGAGCCTAAGCTTCTCGGATTTGCGTCAAAGGCTGATGCCAAGCGCGACCATGAAGTTATGAAGAATGCAGTTATGGAAGAGGTCAAGAGATTATTTAAGCCGGAATTCCTTAACCGTATCGATGAGACGATTGTATTCCATGCACTTAATGCAGACGAGATGAAAGCAATCGTGTCCTTACAGACCAAGATATTATGCGACAGAGCAGACGAGAAGCTTAAGATTAAGCTTACGGTGTCAAGTGCTGTTAAGGATTACATAGTTAAAAAAGCATTTGACCAGAAGTACGGTGCCAGACCGCTTAAGAGAATGATACAGACAAGTCTCGAGGATGCATTGGCAGAGGAGATTTTACTCGGACATGCCAAAGCCGGAGACACAGTTACGGTCGGACTTAAGAAAGAAAGAATCGTTTTTCATGTTAAGAAATAAATTGACAAGTATATAAGGAGGAAGAAATGTCAGTTGTAGAGAAGTTAATCCGTGTTGAGAAAACCGGAGAGTTAAGCTTTGGTAATTATCAGTTGTCGGAGAAAGGTAAAGTTGATGATTTTGAAGTAGGTGGAGATATATATAAGGTTAAGACCTGCAAAGAGATTACCAAATTAGAGAAGAACGGTTCGTTCGTATATGAATCGGTACCGGGAACGACAGCAATCGGTTTTGTTGAGACGGGTGACGGAGTTAAGTTCACCGTATCCGGCGATGAAGATGCTCAGATTACATTGGGACTTGAGGACGGAGCAGCATATGACGTACAGATTAACGGTGAAGATGCCGGCGTAATCGAGACCAATATGGGAGGCAAGCTTACGCTCGGAGTTGAATTATCCGAAGGCGAAGAAGTTGCTGTAATAGTTAAGAGAAAATAATCAGAGAATCCGGTAGCAATACCGGATTTTCTTAACAATATGAAAGGGATTATGAATGGCTAAGAAAGAAACGGTATTCTTTTGTCAGCAATGCGGGTATGAATCGCCTAAGTGGATGGGTCAGTGCCCAGCATGTAAAGAATGGAATTCTTTTGTTGAAGAGACGGTTAAGTCGGAGAAAGGTAAGAAAGTTAAAGCTATAGATAACGCCGCCAAGATAGTGAGCATTAATGCGGTTGAAGGCCTTGATAATGCACGGGTAAAGACGGGTATCGGTGAATTTGACAGGGTACTTGGAGGTGGACTTGTTAACGGTTCTTTGGTGCTTATAGGCGGAGATCCGGGAATAGGAAAGTCCACGATTCTTTTGCAGGTGTGTCGAAATCTTGCCAATTGCGGAAAGAAAGTATTATATATATCAGGTGAGGAGTCGGTTCAGCAGATTAAGTTAAGAGCCGACAGGTTGGGCGCTTTTACCGATGATTTAAGCCTTGCCTGCGAGACGTCGCTTACATCAATCGAAAATATGATAGAGAATAATAAGCCGCAGTTTGTGGTAATAGACTCTATTCAGACGATGTACGGAGAGGACGTTAACTCCGCACCGGGGTCGGTATCACAGGTTAGAGAAGCAACGAATACATTCTTACGAATCGCAAAGAGCCTTGATATAACGATATTCCTGGTTGGACATGTCACCAAAGAAGGTGCGGTTGCGGGACCGCGAGTTCTTGAACATATGGTTGATACGGTGCTTTATTTCGAAGGCGACAGACATGCTTCATACAGGATTTTACGAGGTGTTAAGAATAGATTCGGTTCGACCAATGAAATCGGTGTATTCGAGATGCGAGATACGGGACTTCGCGAAGTCGAGAACCCGTCGGAATTTATGATAGAAGGTAAGCCGAAGGATTCGTCGGGCTCTGTTATTGCATGCTCTATGGAAGGCACGAGACCGATACTTCTTGAAGTGCAGGCGCTTGTATGTAATTCCAATCTTGCGATTCCGAGAAGAACGACGGTTGGCGCCGATATCAACAGAGTCAATCAGCTTATGGCGGTACTCGAGAAGCGCGCGGGCTTTAATATGTTTAACTGCGATGCGTACGTTAATATTGCGGGCGGAATAAGAATGAACGAGCCTGCAATCGACCTTGGAATAGCGCTTGCAATCATCTCAAGTTATAAGGATAAGCCGATTGACGATAAGACAATCTGCTTTGGCGAGATTGGATTAAGCGGTGAGGTAAGGTCGGTGTCGATGGCAGAGCAACGTGTTAAGGAAGCAAAAAAGCTCGGATTTACCACGTGCATTATGCCCGCGATTAATCTTAAGTCAATGGCGGAAGATAAGGAAATTAAGCTTATAGGAATTGAATCGGTAAAGGAGCTCAGTAGGTTTTTATCGTAGATATAAAAAGGGGTAGAAGTATGAAGAAAAGATTAGTATGCATATTGATTGCGATGCTTCTGATGGCATTATTATGCGCGGTAGGATGCGGTAAGGATAATGAGAGTAGTGAAGATAATCAATCTGTAATTGCCGAGCAGGACCCGGAAGATAATAAGCCGGAAGATAATAATAACGACGATTCGGATGATGAGGATAATTCGGATAACGAGGGAGATACCCCGGAAGATGGTTTATTTACGGAAGTTCACGGCGCGTTACATGTAGACGGAGTAAATCTCGTGGATAAGAACGGTGAAAAAGTGCAGTTATACGGTATTTCCACGCATGGCCTTGCTTGGTTTCCGCAGTACGTAAATTATGATACATTTAAGTACTTCCATGATGAGTGGGGAATTAATTGTATGCGACTTGCAATGTATACGGAGGAATACGGCGGATATTGCAGCGGCGGTGACAGGGAATCGTTAAAAAAGCTCATTAATGACGGCGTCGATGCGGCAACCAAGCTTGGAATGTATGTAGTAATCGACTGGCATATATTAAGTGAGCAGGACCCGATGAACCACAAAGATGAGGCGAAGAGCTTCTTTGCAGAGATGTCCGAGAAGTATAAGGATTACACTAACGTAATCTATGAGATATGTAATGAGCCTAACGGAGGCGGCAGCTGGGATAGAGTAACATCGTATGCAAACGAAGTTATTCCGGTTATAAGGGGCAATGATCCTGACGCTCTTATTCTGGTCGGAACACCATGTTGGAGTCAGGAAGTCGATAAGGCTTTGGCAGCACCATTAGGATTTGACAATATAATGTACGTCCTGCACTTTTATGCATCGACGCATGGTGAGTGGCTTCGTGACAGAATGCAGCAGTGTATAGATAATGGCTTACCTATATTTATAAGTGAATTCGGATTGTGTGAAGCATCCGGTGACGGAGCTATCAATAAGAATGAATCCGATGAATGGAAGAAGATTATCGAGAAGAATAATCTAAGCTTCTTATGCTGGAACTTATCCAATAAGAACGAGACGAGCTCACTTATCAAGAGCTCCTGCAACAAGCTTGCCGATTTCACTGATGATGAACTTAGCGAAGAAGGCAAGTACATGAAAGAGTGGTTTACAAGTAAATGATAAACAGCTTTATTAATAATATAACAGTTAGCAGAAACAAATGGATTATTAGAAAGGCGAAAGAATGAATTTAGTATTAAATGATATTTGCATTCGAAATGCAGTAAAGGCAGATTGCCGGCAGCTGGCAGATTGGTGGAATGATGGCAAGGTTATGGCTCACGCCGGATTTCCTAATGGAGTGGGAACCACAGCGGAAGAAGTAGCAATGCAGATTTCTGCAGAGCAAGACGGCAGAGGCCGCACCCTCATAATTGAATATTGTGGCAATCCAATCGGAGAAATGAACTACCATCGTCTTGATGGAAACGTCGCGGAGATTGGCATAAAAATCTGCAATTCGGATTATCAAGAAAAAGGACTTGGCCGAATTGCCTTAAGCATGCTCATCAAAGAATTGTTCTCCACAGGATTTGAAAAGATTATTTTGGATACAAACCTAAATAACGAAAGAGCACAGCATGTTTATGAGAAACTGGGTTTCAAGAAACTGAGGGTCAATATTGATGCCTGGGAAGATCAACTTGGTGTGATGCAATCATCCGTTGATTACGAACTGACACCGGAAGAGTTTTGCGACTATAGTTAGAGGAAAGGAATTTTCAAAGGATGATAAAAATTCTATTCGTCTGCCACGGCAATATATGTCGCAGTCCGCTTGCGCAAAGCGTATTGCGGTATATGGTTGACGAGCGTGGCGAGGGAGAAAACTACATAATAGAAAGTGCAGCGACAAGCACAGAAGAAATCGGTAATCCACCGCATAGAGGCACGGTTGATAAGCTTCGTGAAGTGGGTATTCCGCTTGTGGAGCATTATGCTGTGCAGGTAACAAAGCGCGATTATGATAAGTATGATTACATAATCGGGATGGATGCGCATAATAAGCATAATCTTAAGAGGGTGTTTGATGGTGACCCTGAGAGTAAGGTGTATAACCTTCTTGAGTTTGCAGGTAAAGACCGAGATATTGCAGACCCGTGGTATACAGGTGATTTTGATGCAACATACGAAGATGTAATAGAAGGTTGCGAGGCATTCCTTGAGTATATTGATGAAGATATTGCGAGGTGAAAGAAGTATGAAAATATTACTTACAGCATTTGAACCTTTTAACGGGCGGGATATTAATCCGTCGCAGATGATATTGGAAAGTATAAAAGCGCCTGAGAATATAGACCTAATAAAGCGTGTATTACCGGTTGAATTTGATGCG
>JAGAAH010000218.1 GCA_017615375.1 Lachnospiraceae bacterium
AGAAATATTGAAAAATTATTGTCAAAACAGTGAACTTCGTTATAAAATTTCATAACTTACAGCCGATTTATTTAAAAATATCGGTAAAAGTCTGTCCCATTCTTTCTCCAATGCCACATCTTTCATAAAACTTCTGTAAGCAATTCCCGTCGTAACATTAAGAGAGCCGTTCTGAAATACTATATTAAGGTACATACCCGTTATGTCTTCGGGATTGGTCGGGCTTCCGATACTTTTGGCTGTATTTGCTATATTTTCCGGTGAAAGAGTCAATATGAACTTCATGTAAGATGGGGTTTTATTTCCCTTAATCATAGATAAGACAATCGGTCTTAGCTTTTCATACGGCATTAAAGGAACGGTTAAATCATTATCATCAGACTCAACAACATGTCCGTCTATATTATATGTAACCGAATTAACTATGGTAATCTCGGACACCAGAAAATTATCGAAAGAATTAGTCGTAAGAAGCGTGTTCATAGCGCTTTTCACATCAGGTAATTTAAGTAAAAGCATACTTGTCCTCCTATAACGTTAATTATAGATTAAATCGGTTGTAGAAAGCAATAATGAGTGATAAAATTGTTGTATTAGGGGATTTTTATTCCGGTATTAGGAGGACGTATGAATAAGAACGTTAAACAGATTAATGATAAGTTATTTTCCATGCTTGAGAAGGGCATTACACCTTTCCATGTAGTACTTGATACAGTTTCACAGCTTGAAGCCGAAGGATATAAGCCACTTTCAATGACTGCTGAATGGAAGCTTAAGAAAGGTGGCAATTATTATATTAACCACAATGACTCGACAATTATAGCTTTCCATGTTGGTAAAAGCGCTGACAAGAAAGCGGCTTTCAGAATGGCAGCTGCACACACGGATTTCCCGTGCCTCTTCGTTAAGCCGGCACCTGAAGTTAATACCAACGGGTACGGACAGGTTAATATCGAGATTTACGGCGGAGCAATCTACAATACTTGGTTCGATCGCCCACTTTCACTTGCAGGTAAAGTTGCGGTAAGATCCAAGGACGCATTTAAGCCGGAGATTAAGTTCTTTGATGCCAAGGATAAGATTCTCTACATTCCGAACCTCGCAATCCATATGAATCGCGAAGTTAATAAGGGTGTTGAGATTAACGCACAGACAGATATGCTTCCGTTAATCGGAATGCTTAAGGAAAAGTTAGAAGATAAGGAATTCTTTCTTTCATACCTTGCGAAGAAGTTAGGCGTTAAGAAAGAAGATATTCTTGATTACGAGTTATTCGTATATAATCCTGAGAAGCCTGAATATGTAGGCATGGATAAGGATTTCATCTCGGCCCCGAGACTTGATAATATCACATCATGCCAGGCACTTATTTCAGGTTTGGCAGAAGGTGCTGATGAGAAGAACATTCACTTAATCGCACTTTTCAACCACGAGGAAATCGGTTCGGGAACCAAGCAGGGCGCAGGTTCATTACTCCTTAACCATGTAATAGAGAAGATTGCTGCTGCTCTTAATTATAACGAGCAGGAAAGAGTTTCCGCAATCTACAATGGAATTCTTTTATCGGTTGACGTTGCTCATGCAACTCATCCTAATAAAGTCGGCAAGATGGATATCACAAATAAGCCTGTACTTAACGGTGGTTTCTGTATCAAGGCAGCTTGCTCACAGTCTTATGCAACAGACTGCGAAGGTATCGCAATCGTTAAGGGATTATGCGATAAGGCTAAGATTAAGTATCAGAGATTCGAGAATCGTTCGGATGTACGTGGCGGCGGCACATTAGGTTCTATCGCATCCGCTCATACACCGGTTAAGACGGTAGATATAGGTATTCCGATGCTTGCAATGCATTCTGCAAGAGAATTCATGGGTTCTGAGGATGAATTCGCATTATACAGCCTTGTAAAAGCTTTCTTTGCATAAAGTGAAGAGCTTTTATAATAAGATAATAAGGAGGCAGGTTTATGAATTACATTAAGACAGACGGTTCTTTTCTTGGAAGTAACGGATTAAATGATATTCATTATTTCATATATACGCCTAATACCGAGGTAAAAGCGCTTCTTCAGATATCTCACGGTATGTGCGAATATATCGAGCGCTATGAGCCGGTTATTGATTTCCTTACGGGTCACGGAATACTGGTATTCGGTAACGACCATATGGGCCACAAGACAACGGCTCCGTCTGATGAAGAGCTTGGTTATATGGGCAAGAAGGACGGCTGGCGTCATATGGTTGACGATGTTCATATGATGACAGAAATTATGAAAAAGCAATACCCGGATAAAAAAGTGTTCTTGTGGGGACACAGCATGGGCTCGTTTATTGCTCGTGCAGTTGCTGCATACTACGGCAATGATTATGATGGACTTATCATCTGTGGTACGGGCGGAAAGAGCGGTGCTGCGAAGGCAGGTCTTAATGTGATTAAGCTTGTACGTAAGTTCAAGGGCGACAGAGCACGTTCCAAGTTCTTAACGGGTGTAATGTTCGGAAGCTACAATAAGAAGTACGAGAATGTTAAGACAGAATATGACTGGCTTACACATGATGAAGACGTTATCAAGAAATATATGGCCGATAAGTATTGTACATTTACATTTACGGCTGCAGCATATGAAGATTTGGTACGTGTACTTCTCTTTGTATCAAGCGATGACTGGGACGGAATGGTTCCGACCAAGCTTCCAATCTTTATGATTTCAGGCGATATGGATCCTGTAGGCGACTGGGGTAACGGTGTTCGCGAAGTAGATTCGCGATTGAAGAAACTGCCGAGAGACGACTATCAGATGAAGCTATACCCTGATATGAGACACGAGATTCATAACGAAATCGGTAAAGAAGAAGTATGGAATGATATATTGAAGTTTGTAGAGAAGAGAATATAAGATGTTATTAATTAAAGGGAATAGCTATTGACTATTCCCTTTTTATATTGATTCATTTCTCCCGAATAATCATGAAAGCATCGAAATTAGATATTTTTGAAATCTCGACGCTTTTATGAGGGGGAATTGGAGTACTAAAGCATCGGAAATGAAATGTTCTTTAATATCGATGCTTAAACTGGTTAATATGATCAATTTAGAGCATCGGAAATAGCAAAAATTGTAATATCGATGCTAAAAGTTGTGACAAGACTCTAAAATAGGCATCGAAAGAGTTGAAACTGTAAATATCGATGCATAGTTATGGCATGAATTAGTTACAGATTCTAAAACGGCAAGATTAAAATGGACATGGATGTAAAAAAAGGGAATAGCCAACCGGCTATTCCCTTTTAAGTACACTAAATCTCTATTGTCCGTACCCTGCAGTTAAGTAAACCATCGCGATCATGAATAGCAACCCTAACCACGCAAGAAACTTAAGCTCACTATGGAAGAAAATATCTATGATTGTGTCTTTAATCTCTTTCTTAGTCGACTTTGACATTTTCTTTCTGTAGCGCTTCTTTCTACCCTTTTCATCAACTAGCCATATCCACGGATTCTCATATAATTCAAACGCTATAAACTTCATCAAGAATACCGGTGCCAATGGAACCGAAAGACAGAACCATGCCGCAGAACCGCCAAGCCAGAGCTTGGCAAAGTTAAAGCCATTAATAAAAAGTGCCAAAACTACCGGGAAGAAAATTCCCACAACAGAAACAACAATAACTTTAAGAACTCGCATAGGAGACGTGAACCTTATATCTACCTGCTTTCTCTCTCCATCAAGATTCATGAAGAATACAGGCTTAACGACCTTGCGCTCCAGTATCTTATCATCCCATACAAGCTTACCTTTAACACGCTTTAAGGTCTGCTTACCTGACGTAAATATCTTTCTTCCCGATTCAACGGAGAATTTATTATGCTCCGTATCGTGAAAAAGCACGAGCAATACAATAAATGTAATAATTCCAAAACATCCTGTTGCGACATATACCGTTTCCTTATCGCACCCAAAAAGCGTTAACGCGCCATACACTGCAAGAATACTCACCACCGCCGCAAGTATTCCTTTAAACCACCATGGAAGGAAATAATACTTTGTATCTTCCTCAGCCCTGACACTGACTTTACCCGTCTGGCCATTGACTGCCGCCACAAAATTATCACCCGGATAAGTTTTGCCCTTATACATCTTCTCTCTATTCTCTTTGTTGACATAATATACAGGTAAAAGAACAGGCATGCGAACCGCTTCTTCAACATTGGAATTAACATACACGGCTTTCGTCTCAAGAATCTTTCTTACTTTCGGCTCATATGAACTTGATGCTTCTTCGCTTACTCTATATTCAAATATCTCATCATCCACATCAGGTGTTTTAACACGCTGTCCCGCAACATAGGCAAAATCAAATTCCGCCATTTCGTCAAAATCAAAGGGCTCCATTCCGTCGAGAAGAAGATTATCAAGCTGCTTGGAACGATTAACAACCTCATCGTTAATAAATCCTTCGCAAGGATATACACCGCCGTCTGCCATTCGTGAAATCTTCATATGGACGGGACCTCTTATAAACTCATACGGAAGATAAAATCCCTGAAGCTCATCGATCAAAGGAAGAATATGCTTAGCCTCTTTCTTAAGCTTATTCTTCTCGCACCACTTACGGAGCTGTTCTTTTGCTTCATCAAGCGTTATTTTAAAAGGTACTATATATTCCGGAAGCTCTTTATTATGAACGTAATCGCGTCTTACCAGGCTTCTTCCGCAGAAAGCACAATTTGACACTGCTTCATTTTCATCAAACACAAGCTCTGCGCCGCAGCCTGAGCAGGTTGTCTTACAAAGTTTGAAATCCTTGACCGTCTCCTTAAGCTTCTTACTATGTAGCTTTCTGAATCCTCTCTTCTGCTCTATAGCCTCTTTAATTGCAACCTTACCGCCGCAATATGCGCATTCGTAACGCTGCTTAACTATATCAAAATTTGCCGGTGCTCCACAGCTCGGACATTGGATGTCCGTAATCAGTTTCTTAGGCTTATCCATACTCGCTCCTATTACTTCAAACCATATAATATCTTGGCAAGCTCTGAATTCTCATCAAGTACGATTGTCTTATCTCCTCCGACAAGCGCTTTTAATGCATCAAGACCACGAATAAAGTTATAAAAGTCTGCCTTATCAAGGTCATTATATGCAGCAGACAGTATCCTCATGTACTCGGATTCACCCTCTGCCTCAATCTTCGCTGCCTCTGCCTCAGCGTTTGCAGTAACAACGCTTACATTCTTATCTGTCTCGTTCTTAATCTTCTGTGCTTCCGCAAGTCCTCTTGCCAAATATCCCGCTGCGATGTTATTACGTTCGGAAATCATTCTTTCATACACAGCCGCCTTATTGTCGTCAGGAAGATCAAGCGCCTTAATCTCGGCCAATTTTATGGTTATACCGTATTGTGTAATATCAGTATTGGCTTTCTTGGTAATAAGATCGGTTAAAGTCGTTCCTCTTGCTGCAATTATCTCATCCTGCGTCATTGAAGATATGATATTCTTGGTTGCGTTATATACCGCAGCCTCAATTCTTTCCTCAGCACGAGCTCTTGTCGCACCAAGTGTCTGATAATACTTCTTTGAATCTTCAATTGCCCAGATTACGTAATTATCGGCAATCATGGACTTCTTATCCGATGTGATTACATCCGATGCCGGAATATCGTAGAGAATATTACCCGTATAGATGATATGTGCTGACTCCACAAAAGGAACATGAATATGCCATCCCGGATTTGTCTCTATCTTCTTAATCTTACCTAAGTTAATTATTATCGCTGCTTCATTGGTATATACCGTATATGAAGAACTTAAGAAAATGAAAAATGCTATAACTGCAACTATTGCCAAACCAATTATTGTACCTTTTTTCTTCATTATTCCATCTCCTTTCTTAGTCTTCTTCATCATAATCATCTTCATAATTTCCCGAAGATGTATTATTGGTTGTATTACTGATATTAACTAATGAATCAAGCGGAAGAAGCGTCTGCGTGTCACCGCTTGTAATTATTACCTTAAGTCCCGGTAAGATTTCTTCCATCTTTTCATAGAAAAGTCTGCGCTTTGTTATAAGAGGATATTTCTTGTACTCCTCGTACATCTTAAGGAAACGCTCAACCTGACCTGTTGCCTCTGCGATTCTTGCTTCCTTATAAGCATTTGCTTTTCTGATAATAGCATCTGCATTTGCTTCTGCTTCCGGAGTCTTCTGGTTTTGATACTGCAAAGCTTCGTTCATTGCCGTATCAGCCTTCTGCTTAGCTGTTTCAACCGCCTTAAATGCTGCGGAAATCTCTTCCGTTGGCGGTGCTGAATCCTGTACGGTAATATTTACAACCGATAATCCGATATTATGAATCTCGAGTTCTCTCATCATAGCTTCCTTAACGTCAGCCTGAATCTGGCTCTTTCCGGTAGTCATTGCCTCATCAACCTTATAATTGGATACAACGGTTCTTATATTGGCAAGTGCAATATTGGAAAGTATCTGCTCCGGCTCCTCCGAATTATAAAGGTATGCAACCGGATCCGTTACTCTATACTCAAGATAGAAATCTATATTAAGAAGGTTAAAATCCGCAGTAATCATAATTCCGTTATCGGTATCCGTTATATTCTGGCCTGTTGCCGATACAACATAACCGATTCCGGTACCGTGTGTCGTTACATCGACTTTCTTAACCGACTGCCATGGCGCCTTAAAATAGAATCCCGCGGTATTAACTTTTACCACTCTTCCAAACTGCGTAACTACCGCATTCTTCTGCTCATTAACGGTATAGAAGCATCTTCCTGCCAATATAATTATCGCAATAATTATTATGACTACAAAACCGCCCCTGAACTTTTCTTTGACTTTATCAAGGTTAATCAATTCTTCAGTCCTCCCACTTTCTTTATTTTATAAAGGCGGAAGGTTATTCCTTCCGCCCTTAAGTACATATGTTATAAAAGCGCTATTTAGTTATTCTTTGCCATACTCTCGTATGAAGCGTACTTCTCCTTAGCACCCTCTTCTGCCTTCTTAAGCAATACTTCGCCCTCTTCAGGGAATGTACGAAGAAGTGATGCGTAACGAACCTCGCCCATTAAGAACTCTCTGTAGTCCATTGAAGGAGCCTTGGAGTCTAACTGGAACGGATTCTTTCCTGCTTCCTTGAGTCTAGGATCGTAACGATATAAGAACCAATATCCTGCTTCAACAGCCTTCTTGGTCTCTTCCATTGCGGAAGACATACCCTTAACGATACCGTGGTTGATACAAGGAGCGTAAGCGATAAGTACTGATGGTCCCGGATAGCTCTCTGCTTCCTTCATAGCCTTAATAAGCTATGCAGGGTTAGCGCCGAGTGCTACCTGAGCTACATATACGTATCCATAGCTCATAGCAAGAAGTCCTAAGTCCTTCTTCGCTGTCTTCTTACCGGATGCTGCGAACTGTGCAACCGCACCGATAGGAGTAGCCTTGGATGACTGTCCGCCTGTATTTGAATATACTTCTGTATCTACGATTAAGATATTAACATCTTCGCCTGATGCAAGTACATGATCGAGTCCGCCGAATCCGATATCGTAAGCCCAACCGTCTCCACCGTACATCCACATGGACTTCTTAGCAAGATGCTCTTTGTTGTGAAGGATATCATCAACAATCTTATTATCTTTAATCTTTTCAAGTGCTGCTATTAAATTATCCGTAACTTCACGGCTCTTATCGGAATCTTCCGAATCCTTAAGGTACTCGTTAACAGCCTTCTTTGCTGCTGCGCTTAATTTATCATTAAGTAACTCTTCAAGCTTCATTCTAAGGCGTGCTCTCTGCTGCTTAACAGCCAAGACCATACCAAGTGAGAATTCGGCGTTATTCTCGAATAATGAGTTAGACCATGCAGGTCCTCTTCCGTCCTTATTGGTTGTGTAAGGTACTGAAGGGCTTGCAGCTCCCCAAGCCTGTGTACAACCTGTTGCATTAGCGAAGTACATTCTGTCGCCGAACAACTGAGTCATAAGCTTAGCGTAAGGTGTCTCACCACATCCTGCACATGCTCCCGAGAACTCAAGAAGCGGCTGCTCGAACTGGCTTCCCTTAACGGAGAACTTATCCATCGGGTTGTCCTTATGAGGTAATGCTGCTACGTAATCCCATACCTTAACCTGATCGTCCTGAGTCTCAAGGTTAACGAATGAAATTGCCTTCTCCTTAGCAGGACATGCTGCGATACAAGCGCCGCATCCCGTACAATCAAGAGGAGAA
>JAGAAH010000219.1 GCA_017615375.1 Lachnospiraceae bacterium
TGACTGCTCTTTGCTGGATTGCCCTTTCAATCGTCGGCGCAATGCCTTTCTACCTTACCAAGGAAATTCCGTTTTATATAGATGCTTTATTTGAGACTATATCGGGTTTCACAACAACCGGTGCAAGTATATTGCCGCGAGTTGAAGATCTCTCGCACTGCTCTCTTTTGTGGAGAAGCTTTACGCATTGGATTGGCGGTATGGGTGTACTTGTTTTCTTACTTGCAATTATCCCGATGAACGGTGGTTCCCATATGAACCTCATGCGTGCCGAGTCTCCGGGTCCATCAGTCGGAAAGCTCGTACCTAAAGCGCGCGAGACAGCCAAGATTCTCTACCTTATCTATATAGGACTTACGGTTGCGGAATTTCTTCTTTTGGTTATCGGTCGCATGCCGATATTCGACGCAACATGTATAAGCTTCGGAACCGCAGGTACCGGTGGTTTCGGTGTAAGATCTGACAGCTTATTATCCTACTCACCTTACATTCAGTGGGTAGTAACGATATTTATGATTCTTTTCGGTGTTAACTTTAACGCCTACTTCTTTATCATCTTCGGAAAGTTTAAAAAAGCTCTTTCCATGGAAGAAGTAAAGACCTACATTGCCGTAATACTCGGTGCTGTTGCAATCCTTATGATTGATGTATTACGCATTTGCGGAAACTTTTTCACTGCATTACGTCATTCATCATTTACGGTTGCATCAATTATGACGACGACAGGTTTTGCAACGCTTGACTTTAATACCTGGTCGGTAACAAGCCGCTTTATCCTCGTATGCTTAATGTTCATGGGTGCATGTGCAGGTTCAACCGGCGGCGGTATCAAAGTATCAAGATTCATCATTCTTTTGAAAACAGTAAAAAAAGAGCTTCTTTCATACCTTCATCCGAAGAGCATTAAGAAGATTAAGATAGACGATCATCCGGTAGAGCACGAAGTTGTGCGCTCCACAGATGTATACTTTATAACTTTTGTAATTATATTTACTACTTCGTTATTCCTTATTTCCTTTGACGGAAAGGACCTTGTAACAAGCTTTACGGCTGTTGCGGCAACGATTAACAACATCGGACCGGGTCTTGAAATGGTCGGCCCTACAGGAAACTACATGTTATTTTCTCCTTTCAGCAAGATTATTCTTATGATCGATATGCTTGCAGGAAGACTTGAATTATTCCCGTTACTGCTTCTTTTCTACCCTGTAATGTGGAAAGATTTGTTCTTCAGTACATTAAGAGAAAAGTACAAAAAATAATGCAACTTTTGTTAAAAAAGTGTTGTGTTATTATTTTGTCAGTGTTATAATCCTATACAAGTGGTGTTGTTCATCCAGTGAAAACACGACTATTATCCCATTCATTTAAAAAATAAGCAGGCTTAACGCCTGCTTATTTTTTACTTATTGTTTATTTTAGGGCGCTATGCCTTAATTATATGCAGCTGAACTGCTATTGCTGCACTAAGTTCACTCTTCAAGAGGTAACCCAAGCATTCGTCGCGCTCAACTCGCTCGACTCGTATCAGCAGTACGAGTCGGCTCGAACAGTGACCGCTCCTCGCTAACCTCTTTTGAGTTCACTAAGTGCGCAATGCAAGTGTTCCGCTCGCATATATTAAGGTATAGCGCCCTATCACAAATCACTACGTAGCAAAAACTTAAATATAAGCAGGCGTAGCGCCTAACGCAGCGCTTAATGAATGCAAGCAAGCATAGCGAGTCGAGCAAACTGTTTGAGCAAGCTCGCACTGCTGATGCGAGCTTAGCGAGTTTTGCGAGACGAACGCTTGATCATGCTTGTGCCGCATGAATTTAGCGGCGAAGTTATAGCGCTTGAATGCTTATATTCAAGCTTTTTGCGACATAGGTATACAAAAAGGGCGCATACCACGTATACGCCCTTATTTTGATTATAACTGCAAACAATTAAATTCCTTTGTTGACCTGACGTGAAGACTTTCTTCCTTCAGGATTAATCTCTCCTGCCTTCATAAGCGACATCTTCGTCAATGTCGGTCCTACAAGTTCATATACAAGAACCGAGAAGAGAACTACGTTACGGATTATCGGACCATCACTTAATGTTGCCGCGGTTATAGCCATACCAAGTGCTACACCTGCCTGCGGAAGAAGCGTAATACCGATATACTTTGTTATATGCTCACTGCAATGAGTCATCTTACAACTTATCCATGAACCCGAAATCTTACCGAGCGATCTGAATACGATATATACAATACCGAGCAATAATACAAGAACGTTACCAAGGATTGAAAGGTCAAGTTCCGCACCGGATAATACGAAGAAAAGTACATTAACCGGAGCTGTCCAGCCGTCAACCTTATCCATAAGTTCTTCGGAAGTCTCCGCAATATTGCAGAAAACGGTACCCATCATCATACATACAAGTAAAAGCGAGAATCCAAACTTAACACCGAATACGTTAAATTCAAGCGATGAAATACCTACCGTAAGCAAGACAAACGCAACCGATAAAGAGATACGTTTTGAATTCGAATGGAAGAATCTCTCAAGCTGATTCAAAACCATACCTGCTATGGTACCAAGTACAAGTGATAACACAATCTCAACAATCGGCTCTACAGCTACACTTACTATACTGATTGAACCCTGCTCCAAAGCTCTTGCAATACCGAATGATACCGAGAAAAGTACGAGTCCTACCGCATCATCAATTGCAACTACCATTAAAAGAAGCTTGGTCAAAGGTCCGTTAGCCTTATACTGTCTTACAACCATTAGCGTTGCCGCAGGTGCTGTTGCCGCTGCGATAGCACCAAGCGTAATAGCCGATGAAACCGAAATAAGAGCCGGATCTATAAAATGAACTACAAGTAAAGCTGCATCAACAATAATCGTCGTAATCACAGCCTGTAAAATACCTACGGTTACAGCCTGCTTACCCATAAGCTTTAAAGACGAAAGACGGAATTCATTACCGATTGCAAAAGCGATGAATCCAAGTGCAACCTGACTTACTATCTTAAGATTTGCAACCTCTTCAAGAGTTGCAAAACCAATTCCGCTTATTCCGAATCTACCAATAAAGAAAGGTCCAAGTAAAAGACCAGCTATCAAATATGCCGTAACTGCCGGAAGGTGAACCTTCTTAGCAAGTCTCGACATCAAAAGACCTCCTGCAAGAGCTACTGCAAGGCCTATAATCATTGCTGCCATATCTATTCCTCCTGAGCATTAAATGCTTTAAATATATTCTTGGCGTATACCGCCTTTTAATCGAACAGCGCTTATTATAACGCAAAAAAAAGCAAAAAGATAGTACTTTTTGCTTTTTTCATAATTTGTTTAATTATCGCTTCGTGACATGCAGCAGAACTGATATTCTTTGCCGGAACCGCAAGGACATATATCCCTCGGATAAATCTTCCTTGTCGTAACCACGGCACCGTCACCGTCAAGTCCTCTCGGATATGTCATCGAAGAAATTTCCGTTGCAAGTGACTGATAATCAACCTCAAAACCAAGCCTTGTAAGAAGTTCTTCATGCTTCTGCAAAGTATCCGCCATGGTCTCGGTATCTGCCACTATACGATTCCATTTATAATCTCCGAAAGAAGGATCGATTTCAATCCACTCCTTATAAGTGTGACCTTGGAACCTCTGCATTCTCGTATTGTAATACCCGGTAAGAATATCCGTTAATACCTGCTTAAGTTCTATATCATTACCAAACTTAATGCCCCAATCATTAAACCACTCTTCTATATCGGCAAAATCGTCACCCATCGCAAAACGATTGTATATATCCGAAACCGCATGCAACGCGTCAAGCTCATCAAGCTGCTTTAAAAAGAAATCAAGAAGATTATTATAGCTTTCCTCACTTAATAAGCAAAACTCCGCAGCGTATTCCTCAATCTCGTCTCTTGTAGGTATATAGTAATTCTCCATCTTACGTATCTTGATTCTGTCCCCGCAAGATGGTTCTGCTGCAAAAAAGCGCTCATATATTATATTTCCGTCATCTATACAAGGATTAAGATCCTGCGGCAACGCCCTGTACTTGGCCCAAAATTCCTCGAATGTAGGCGCTTTTCCACGCTTGGTGCAGAATAACTTATATAAAATCTCTCTCGGCGCAGCGCCGTATATCGTGCATAATACACCGATACAGCATCTCATCCAATGATTGTTCTCGCGAAGCTCGAGAAACTCCGACAAATCAATCTCTTCAAAAGCCGCTCTTACATCATCCGGTATAAGCAGCGTAGAGTCTTCGGTTATTGCCGCATAATCGAGCTCGGCAAGCCTTATGGCGCCTTCTGCGTTAACATCATCTATATCAACTTCTTCCTGCAATCCCTGCATAAGAAGATCCATATCATCCTCGGATATAACGGACAGTCTTTCCATCATAACCTTCGGTCTAAGTAAAAATCCGGACAACTCCGCAACAAGTGCCTCTTTGGTTCTGTTGGCAGGTGCTACAAGATGGAGCTGTGCGAGATACTCACGTAACTGATCAGTGTTGTATTGCTCTAAGATAGTCGCAATCTTCATAATCAGCACCCTCTTTCCATGTTGTCTAATTTATTTGCCCGTACGTCCTTTTCCGGTTCCCGTAACGATTAAATCAAAGAAAGCCTGCATTGAACGTGTAACCCACTTATTCTTATGATAGATAAGCTGGCGATAAACCATAAGCGGAGAATCAGGTCCCATAAGCTCAGGCACATTAATGCCTACAAGCTTACCCTTCTTAATTGCTTCAGATACAACAAAGTGAGGTAAGACCGTAATTCCGCCGTTATTCATAATGTAGTTTACGATAAACTCGGTATTTCCTATCTCGAGGAAAGGCTTTATTGATCTGCCCATAGATGCCAAATGCTGCTCAATTATGTATCTGTAGCTTGCATCACGCTCTGTCAATACGAATTCATGTGTAAGAAGCTCATCCAACGTTACCGTCTTTCTGTCTGCCAAAGGATGATTCTTGGATGCAGCTATAACCACATGCTCAGGGCGCTCAAGTATCTTGGTAAAGTTATTGCTGTATACTTTCTTATCAA
>JAGAAH010000220.1 GCA_017615375.1 Lachnospiraceae bacterium
ATTATCTATTCTAACGCCGTCGGACAATTCTCTTATATATCCTATTGCATTATTAAGCTCTTCTTCATTTTCTATCTTATAAGTTACTCCGTTATCGTATTCGCACGGAATAACTCTGTAATCTGCGCTCATATCTTCATGTATGATAACCTGAAAAAGCATCGTATGTCTTGAAATATTGGTTGTCCAGTCAAACCAGTAATTGCCAAGACTATATAGAATCGGAGTTCCCATAAAATACTCGAATCCCTGAAGACAATGCGTGTGTCCGCCTACAACCACATCCGCTCCGCGCTCTATATATTTCATGGCGAGAGCTCTCTGATCTGCTCCTATTTCATCGGTATCTTCAGTACCCCAATGTACGTATGCAATGACATAATCCGCTTTTTTACGTGCTTCTTCAATAACCTTTAGATACTTATCCGGATTTAATGTCTTAAGTACCCCCGGAGTAGTCTCAGTTGCTTCTTTAGTATAATTATAGCTTCGCTCTACTTGCGTTGCCGAAGTAAAAGCGATTTTCCTTCCGTTAATTATAAAATATACGATTTCGGAAGCGTCATCTATATTACGTCCCGCACCCACATACGGCATATTGATATCTTCAAGGGTCTCCAAAGTTGATACAAAACCTTCCGGACCGTAATCATAAGTATGATTATTGGCAAGGGATACTATATCGACACCAAGCGTCCTTAAACTCTTTGCATATTCGGGATTTGCCTTAAATGTATAAGCTTTACCCGGAGTCGGTTCTCCGACCTCCGTATATGTACATTCATTGTTAATCATGAATATATCCGCGCTTCTCATCTCATTTAAAAGAGACTTAGAGAAACAATGCTCGGGGTTATTCTGAAGACTTAACATAATCTCCATATTGCCCCAGGAATCGTCGAAATTAATATCTCCGGCAAAATCTATCACTATATCAGACTTCGCATCCACATTCTTATTATAGTCATTCTTAATATAATCGGTATGAATTCCCACATCCGCACAATATAATACCCAGAGAACATGAAGCGTATTACCTGTAAGCTCATAATAACAATCTACGTTTCCGCCTACTTTAAGCTTATTCTCGAGCTTATCAAGTATATCTTCACCGTATCTTACGTAGAACCACATATAAAAGCTCTCATCGAGCGGGTATCCGTATGTATTCCGGGAATTGGCAAGATTAAGCAAATCCTCTATAAGAACCTGTGCCGCACCTGTAATAGGGCGATTCTTAAGAGTATCCATATCTATATTATGCTCTTCCATAGCCTTATGAAATTCTTCGCCGTTTTCCTTCTTAGCACAGCCCATTAGTGTTACAGCAAAACCAGCCATAAGAAATATTAAAACAACTATTACATTCATGCGTCTCATAGCATTCCCTTTTCTATAATAACACTTATATTAACACAATTCTCATTGCACATAGCTAATTAAAAGCGTGTCAAAAGACACGCTTTATTCTCTGAAAACAATGTTCTTAACTCACTAATCAAACTCATTTGTAATTATTACTGTCTTTATTACCATCTGCATTAACCCTGCTGGATTAACAGGACTCCCTGTAACTGTCACAGTACAGCGTTTTCCATTATTACTCAATTCATAAGCCCAACTTCTTAATCCAAAATGAAATCCTGTATTGGATGCATTCCAAGCTACTGAAATACCATTAATTGATTGATACGAATACCTCGGCGGATTCCCCCCACAAAAAACCGTTGAATATAAGTATAACCATGAATCATAAGGCAATTCCGTAGCCTGCATTATATCTTCAGTAATATGCCTTGAGTCATTATTAATAACAGCTGTTTCAGCAGGAAAATACTCAAAACACATTTTACTATCATCCAAGCGCTTTGTACGCTCATTCTCATTTTCAATACTCTCTAACAATTCCTTTTCGAATTCCTCTAAAGTATACATTTTATAATAATTGTACACTTTTTCTTTATTGTATTCTGGAATGTAGATTTCTCTATCAGTCGCTTTATTTACCCGTTCTATCACTTCCACATAAGGTTTTAATAAATCATCTATTTTTTTCTCCTCATGTATCGATGAAAACAGATTACTAACACAAGTAAACATCAACAACAAAGTCGCTAAAAACCTTCTCATAAACGCACCTCCTTAAATAATAGTATTTCTTCTTAAATGTACAACCGACACACTTTTATAATATATTCTTTCGTCATTAATGTCAATGGAATTAAATAAGAGCATATCTGAATTGATATGCTCTTATCACGTCTTTATAAATTAACAATTTACAATCTTACCAAAGTCAGCCTTAAGCGCTGCGCCGCCGACCAAACCACCGTCGATATCAGGCTTACCGAAGATTTCTGCTGCATTCTCACCCTTAACGGAACCGCCATACTGAATACGTACGGACTCTGCAGTTGCATCATTGTACATTACACGAATTACATCACGGATTGCCTTGCATACTTCTTCTGCCTGATCGGAAGTTGCTGTCTTTCCTGTACCTATAGCCCAGATCGGTTCATAAGCGATAACCATCTTAGCTACATTCTCTGCAGAAACCTCATATAAGCCTTCCTTAATCTGAGTTGAGATAAAGTCAATCGTAACGCCCATTTCTCTTTGCTCTAATGTCTCACCACAGCAAAGAATCGGTGTAAGACCTGCCTCGAAAGCTTTTTTAACCTTCTTGTTAAGAAGCGCATTATCTTCACCAAAGTACTGTCTTCTCTCGGAATGACCTAAGATTACATACTTAACGCCTGCATCTACAAGCATCGGTGCGGAAATCTCTCCCGTAAAAGCGCCCTTATCTTCAAAGTACATATTCTCTGCGCCTACAACTACGTTGGTTCCCTTAACTGCCTCAACAACAGGAACTATATCGATTGCAGGAACGCAATATACAACTTCTACGCTGTCCGACTGAACAAGCGGCTTTAATTCTTCAACAAGCTTAATTGCCTCGGAAGGTGTCATATTCATCTTCCAGTTACCGGCTACTATTCTCTTTCTTGCCATTTTATATCCTCCAATTATTTATCGTCAGCTGCAACTACACCAGGTAAAGCTTTGCCTTCAAGGAATTCAAGCGATGCACCGCCACCTGTGGAGATGTGGCTCATCTTATCCGCAAATCCCATCTGGTTAACGGCTGCTGCGGAATCACCGCCACCGATTATAGTTGTTGCATCTGTATCTGCAAGTGCTTTTGCAACTTCCAAAGTTCCCTTCGCAAGAACCGGATTCTCGAATACACCCATAGGTCCGTTCCATACAACGGTCTTGGCATTCTTAACTTCGTTCTTGAAAAGCTCCATGGTCTTAGGACCTATATCAAGGCCCATCTTATCTGCCGGAAGCTTATCGGAATCGTAAACTTCCGTATCAATCTTAGCGTCAATTGGATCAGGGAAAGCTGCCGCTACTGTTGTATCTATTGGAAGAAGTAACTTCTTATTAAGCTTTGCTGCCTTATCCATCATTTCCTTACAGTAATCAATCTTCTCGTCATCAACGAGTGATGTACCGATTTCATATCCCTTAGCCTTAAGGAAAGTATAAGCCATACCGCCACCGATTATAAGGGTGTCGCACTTCTCAAGTAAATTATTGATTACATTAAGCTTATCTGCAACCTTAGCGCCGCCGAGGATTGCCACGAAAGGACGTACAGGATTCTCAACCGCATTACCGAGGAAATCAATCTCCTTCTGCATTAAGTATCCAACCGCATTCTTTCCGCCCTTTGCGGTAATAAACTTGGTTACGCCTTCTACGGATGCATGAGCTCTATGTGATGAACCGAATGCATCGCATACATAATAATCTGCAAGGCCTGCAAGTTCCTTAGAGAACTTCTCACCGTTCTTAGTCTCTTCTTCGCCTCTGAAACGAGTATTCTGCAAAAGCACAACATCGCCTTCTGCCATAGCATTAACTGCTGCTGTTGCTGCATCACCCGTTACGTTATAGTCGGATACGAAGTTAACTTTCTTTCCGAGCTTTTCTGATAAGCGCTCTGCAACAGGTGCAAGCGATTCGCCTTCGTTAGGACCGTTCTTAACCTTGCCAAGATGTGAGCAAAGGATAACCTTTCCGCCATCCTTAAGTAACTTATTGATTGTAGGAAGAGCTGCCGTGATACGTGTATCATCAGTAATCTTGCCTTCTTTTAAAGGAACGTTGAAATCACAACGAACAAGAACTCTCTTACCCTTAACGTTAATATCATCTACCGATAATTTATTCAATGCCATATATACACCTCATATAAATATATAGGGTCCGGTCCATGTAAGACCGGACCCTTTTTTTAGAGTTC
>JAGAAH010000221.1 GCA_017615375.1 Lachnospiraceae bacterium
CGATAACGGCAAGCTCTATGCCGCATTCAATGACGAATACGTTAAAAAGAACGCAGAACTCTGTGCCGGCGCGGACGTTATAGTTCCGAACATCACAGAAGCAGCCTTCATGACCGGTACCGAGTACCGCGAGGAGTACGGTGAGGATTACATCAAGTTGCTTTTGTCACGCCTTAACGACCTCGGAGCCAAAGTAAGCGTCCTGACCGGCGTATCCTTAGAGAAGGGCAAGACCGGCGTATACGGTTACGACCGTGAGGCCAAAGAATACTTCTCGTATCAGAACGACCGTGTAGACGCTTCTTATCACGGTACCGGCGATCTTTTCTCAAGTACGGCAGTCGGCGCATTGCTCAGAGGAAAGAGCCTGTACGAAGCCTTCAAGATTGCGGCCGATTATACAGCGCTTACCATCGAGGAGACGCTTAAAAATCCCAAGAAGCCCTGGTATGGCGTAGACTTTGAAGCAACCATTCCTTCTTTGGTGAAGGCAATACAATAATTTGAACATTAACGGCTTAAGTCTTGCTTGAGCCGTTTTTCTTACGATAATCGGCGGGGGACGCGGAGTATTTTTCTTTGAAAGCCCGGTAGAAATAACTGCTGTTGTTGTATCCGAGCTTCTCCATTATTCTGTCTACGGAAAGTGAAGAATTGTCGAGCAAATATACGGCTTGCTGCAGTTTTTGCTGCTTTAACAGCTCTTTAAAGTTATGTCCCGTATATTTCTTTAGCAGGCGGCTTAAGTAGTATTCGGGGAGCTTAAGGTCTCCCGATATTTCATTAAGCGACGTCGTACTGTAATTGGTCTCTATGGTCTTAAGTATTCTAAGCACCAGATTTTTCTCATAATCACTGGCATCTATATCGATAGTCTCACAAAACACCGAAAGATTCATGAGCAAAAGCCCCATAGTAACGGTGTTTATGTTATAGGTTCCGGGCTTTTTGTCTATAAGGGTCACAAGCATATTCTCGATAAGATTATGAATCGGCACAATATCGCTTGTCTTAAAGTACAAGTGATTGACCGAAGACATCTCACCGGTCAGCGCCGAAATCAGGAAGTGTCTCACGACGTTATCCTGCTCAATCATCGAAAGTGAGCGGTCGAAAAACTCAGGCAGAATTATAAAGTTAACCGCAAGATCCGTTTCCGAGGCGGGCAATATTTCATGGGTCGCATGCTGGTTCATAAAAAGAATGTCTCCGGCAGCCAGAGTAATCCGCTCACGCCCGTTAATGATATGCGTCGTCGAGCCCTGACACATATACACCATTTCCACGTAATTGTGGCTGTGCCTCGGAAAGTGGGCAAATCGTGTGTGGGGGCGAATTTCTATCAGCTGCCCCTTCTGAAGCAGTTTCTTGTTATCTACCACAAAGTCAATGGAAGATGTGTAATCTGCCTGATTGATGTCTGCGTTTTCTTTGAGTATTCTTTTTTCTTCATCCGTTATGGTACTTAAGTATTCTATTATTCTGTCGGTCATAATTACACCCTGCAAGAAAGGTCCCTATTTCATGCAATAAAGGACCTAAAAATTCTTAGACTACCCATCTATCATAACTGCTATACCAAGAAAAATCCAGTATGCTTAGAAAATGCTTATTTGCAAGAAAGGATTGAAAATGAGTGACTGTTATCTTGCCGTCGATATAGGGGCATCAAGCGGAAGGCACATGATTATGAGCTTTGAACGGGGAAAGCTTAAGCTTAAAGAGATATATCGCTTCGAGAACGGAATGAGTAAAAAGAACGGGCATCTTGTATGGAACACCAAGAAACTCTTCGGTGAAATCGTTACGGGAATGCAAAAATGTGCCGAGGCAGGCATTATTCCAGTAAGCATGTCTATAGATACCTGGGCGGTGGATTATGCTTTGACGGATGAAGAAGATAAGCTTGTCGGTTCCGTATATGCTTATCGGGATTCAAGAACCGAAGGCATGGATCAAAAAGTCTATGAAATCATTTCGGAGGATGAACTTTATTTAAGAACAGGCATCCAAAAGCAGATATTTAATACAATCTACCAGCTTACCGCAGACAGAATCAATGAGCCTGAGAGACTTGAAGCGGCTTCTGCGTTCCTGATGCTTCCGGATTATTTTAACTATCTTCTTACGGGTGTTAAGAAGTCTGAGTATACAAACGCGACATCTACGGGCCTCGTAAATCCCGGTACTTATGACTGGGACAGGCAGCTGATTGAAAGTCTCGGCCTCCCGCAAGACATTTTTTTGCCACTCAATATGCCGGGGACTACCGTAGGCAAGCTGAAAAAAGAAATCGCGACGAAGGTAGGATTCAATTGTGAAGTGGTTATGTGCGCAAGCCACGACACAGCATCGGCCGTGATGGCTGTTCCGGCAAAAGAAACAAATTCGGTTTACATAAGTTCAGGAACCTGGTCGTTAATGGGCACGGAAACAGACAGCGCAATCATAAACGACAACAGCTGTAAATATAATTTCACCAATGAAGGCGGATATGATAAACGCTTCAGATTTCTTAAAAATATAATGGGTCTTTGGATGATTCAATCGGTAAAAAAAGAATTGACGGAAGACATTTCCTACGCGGAAATAGCGGACCTGGCGGAAGAATACGGAG
>JAGAAH010000222.1 GCA_017615375.1 Lachnospiraceae bacterium
TGAGGCACGCAAGATGGGATATGACGTGAACATTAATTTTGGAAATCCGGGTAACTATGTCAGTCGCGGTTTCGTAAGCTGTAAGAAAAAAAACGTGAGCTGTTTTCAGAAGGGAAACTTCCCTACGGCGCTTTTGGTATGTGAGCTTGTACCCGGAGTTCTTGACGGAAAAGAGTGGATGTTTATCCCGAGTACGGCTGCTGATTGTTGTGAGAATACAGAAGCGGTCGAAAAGTTCGACAGAGAGTTTCCGCCGATGGAAAAGAAGTGGATGCCAAGCCAGGAGGAGTTCTATATTTATAGGCATTCGTCGGTAGTTAGATGAAGGGGCCAGACCCCGTTAACAGAATGTGAACAGAGTAGGAGGGCTTTATAATGATACTTGAGACAGAAAGATTAATACTTCGTCCATGGGAAGAAGCAGATGCGGAAGAGTGCTTTCGTTATGCGGCAGATCCTGAGGTGGGTTCTCCTTGCGGATGGCCTGCACATACTTGCGTGGAAGATAGCCGTAATGTGATTAAAAATGTATTAAACGGTCCGGAGTGTTATGCCGTTTGACTTAAAGAAACCGGAAAACCAATCGGTTCCATAGAATTGATGCTAAATGGAAAGAATATTAAAGCTCAAGGCGATAATGAATGCGAGCTTGGATATTGGCTTGGCAAGCCATACTGGGGACAAGGATTGATTCCTGAGGCTTGTAAAGAAATGCTGAGTCATGCTTTTGAAGATTTGGGTATGGAAAAGGTTTGGTGCGGCTACTATGAAGGTAATGAAAAGTCCAAGCGTGTGCAGGAAAAGTTAGGATTTAAATATCATAGCAAGAATGAGAATGTGCATCTGGCGCTTTTGAACGAAGACCGCAATGATGTGATAAATCTTATGACAAAGGAAGATTGGGAAAGGCGTTAGAACTTAATAATTGGCATAGCGATACTAAGAATAGGGGAAATCATGAGAGAATATAGTTATTCGGAATACTGGGAAAAGTGCTGGAACAGCGAAAACCTTGATGAATTGTTGAAATATCTTTCGGGGTGGAACGGCTCAAGGAGCGAGGAAATAGACATCTTAAAAAACTACGGTGTTAAGAATGTCTGCGATGTGGCATGCGGATTTGGAGCACATACGCTTGCGCTTTTATCCAATGGATTTACTGTGGAGGCATCTGACATTTCGCCAAAGGCGGTTGAATTGACAACTGCAGGCTTGAAAGAATTCGGTTATGGAGATGTAAGAGTTAGAATCGCCGGCATTCTTGATACAGGATATGAGGATGAGTCTTTTGATGCTGTGACTGCATACTCGGTGGTGGATCATTTGACAAGAAAAGATGCAGAGAAGGCCATTCGTGAACTTATGCGAATTGCAAAGAAAGGCGGATTGGTTTTACTATCATTTGATACACCGCAGAATGAGGATTTTTCCACACCGCATAAAACATTGGAAGACGGAAGTCTGCTGTACGAAGATGGAATGATATTTCATCCGTATGAGGATGATGAAATAAATGATTTGATGAAAGAATATTGCGTTATATATCATAAAACAAATCAAAAAGGCAACAGAATTTATATTGTGGGGTCAGACCCCGTTAACAAAATGTAAACGAGATTCCCGGGAGGCGGAAAATGAAAATAGTGGATTTGACGGAAGAACAGGTTGATTATATTGAGGAGAGCCTTGAAGATTATGACGAAAAGTACATTAGTTATAAGCTTGAAGGACGGATTCAGATAGGTATAGAAGATGGTGGAAAGCTTGTCGCCGGCCTTGATGCTTGTATGACGGCTTTCAAGATTCTCTACGTATCGACCGTGTTCGTAGATGAGAATTACAGACGTAAAGGTTATGGAAAAGCGCTGATTCTCGAGATGGAGAAGCGCGCCAAGGAGCTGGGCGCCAATACAATTCGCCTCGATACGTTTAACTGGCAGGGCAAGGACTTCTATGAGGCGCTTAATTACAAAATGGTAGGCAGTTACGATAACGCTGAGGATGGATATTCGGAATATTTCTTCTTAAAGAGAATATAATTTGGGGCAATAAATGCAATACATAAAACTTGTTGATATAAATGATAAGCGGTTGGAACCGTATTTTTCACTAAGCGAGACGCAATTGTATCATTATTTTGAGCCGGAAGCGGGTGTGTTCATTGCAGAAAGTGCCAAGGTTATTAAACGATCGCTTGATGCGGGATATGAACCTGTTGGCTTTCTTGTTGAGCAGGAAATTATAGAAGATAATGATAAAAGCGCTTCTGACGCTGAAATCTGCGCGATTTTAAGTGAATATCCGAATACGGTAATTTATGCCATACCGAGGGATATTATGTCTCGTGTGCCCGGATACGCGGTCACACGTGGATTATTATGTTGCCTAAGAAGGAAAGCAATGCCGACGATGGAAGAATTGTGCAATAACCGTAATCGTATTGTTGTACTGGAATCCGTCGATAATCCTACGAATGTCGGTGCCATATTCCGTTCGGCTGCGGCGCTTTTTATGGATGCGCTTTTATTAACACCTGATTGCGCGGATCCTTTATATAGACGCGCGGCAAGAGTATCCATGGGAACCGTATTCCAAATTCCGTATACATACATTGAAAGTGATTCGCCAATGCATTATGTGGACAGACTTCATGAATTGGGATACAAAGTGGCTGCGATGGCTTTGTCTGATAATTCCATATCGATTGACGATGCGAGATTAAAAGAATGCGAGAAGCTTGTTGTTCTTATGGGAAGTGAAGGAGACGGACTTAGCGCAAAGACTATTGAGAAGGCGGATTACGTGGTTAAGATTCCGATGGCGGAAGGCATAGATTCCTTGAATGTCTCGGCGGCTGCTGCGGTAGCCTTTTTTGGGGTCAGACCCCGTTAATAAAATATGAACAAGAGGGCAGTATGAATATATATATTGATTTTGATGATTGCTTGTGTGAAACGGCGAAGTATTTTGTAAACTTGGTTAAGAATATGTACGGGAAAACCGTTCCGTACGAGGATATCAGATTCTTTGAGTTACAGAAGTCGTTTGATTTAACCGAGTCGCAGTATGAAGAAATGATGATTGAAGCACATAAGCCCGAAGCGCTTTTATCCTTTAAGGAGACTGTAGGAGCTGTAGATACCGTTAACGGTTGGCTTGATAAGGGATATAATGTGTCAATTATAACGGGACGCCCGTCGATAGCATACGAAGCTTCACGCGAATGGCTTGATGTACATGGCCTTAACCGAGTTAAGTTATATTGTCTTAATAAGTATGGAAGGGATAGTTTTATCAAAGGAAGTGAGTTTAACCTTGAACTCGAAGATTATTATAAAATGTCCTTCGACTATGCGATAGAAGATTCGCCGGCTGCGTTTAAATTCTTCGAGCACATGAAAGATATTAAGGTTATGGTTATCGACAGACCGTGGAATAAGGGATGCGAACTTCCGAATAATAATTATAAGAGATGCTATGACTGGAATACGATTAGAGAAATAGTGAAAAAGCCGGATAGCAAGCCATTTTAACAGAAATGTTAACCGACGTTGACAGATTGTCACGGATAATTGGTAGAGCTTTTTTAATATAAATCTTACGATTGATTACAGTAAATTTTTGGAGGGTTTTAATCATGAGTAAGATTAAAGAATTTATTAAGGACATAAGTCCGCTGAACAATCGGTCGGAAATGCCGATGCTTATTTATCTAATTAAGGTTATAATAATATTCTGGTTCGTGAAATTCGGATCTGAAATAATCTGCGAAGGGGCAGTTATAGGATTGCATTTCGCATGCGGAAAAAATCCGCTTCAAGGGGAAATCTTTGAAGGAAATGTAATTACTCTTATTACATATTTCGGATATGCCCTTATGGTAGGAATATTTTTCCTATATTGGAAGCTGTTTCAAAAGAAGACTATTGCGGAGCTCGGATTTACAAAGAAATGCGGAACGTATCTTATAGGAATGATTATCGGGGCAATTCTTGTGGTTGTGTCTGTGTTTTCAATAATAGCTACCGGTGCAATTACGTATAACGGAAAGCTTGATAACATCGATTATCTATACATATTCCTTATGTTTGGCGTATTTATATGCCAGGGAATGATGGAAGAAGTACTTTGCAGGGGAATCGTAATGCAACTTCTTAGGAATAAAACCTCAATTCCGATTGCGGTGGGCGTTAGTACGATATTGTTTACAATTCCGCATATTCTCAATATGACCGGAGAAAGCGCAGTAATAATCATATTTGCTATAATTAACCTTATCTTGATATCGTTAATTTTCTCGGCACTTACGATATGTACCGGCAGCATATGGGCGGCATGCGGTTTTCACTCGATATGGAACTTCATTCTCTATAATATACTGGGACTTAACTTAAGCGGAAACGATGAAATGACGGCGGCTATATTTGATATGAAATCAGTAGGCAGCAATATTTTAAACGGCGGCGTATACGGTATAGAGGCAAGTGTGGTTACTGCCGCAATTCTGGCAGTAGTGTTGATTATAATAATTGTTATATATGACAGAAAGGGCAGTGTTATAGATGGAATTTAATAACAAATTATATGAATTAAGAAAGCAAAAGGGGTTTTCACAGGAAGAACTTGCCAATCGTTTAAATGTCTCAAGACAGACTGTCTCAAAATGGGAAGTTGGCGAATCAACGCCCGATATGGAAAAGCTCGTTGCGATAAGCGATCTTTTCGGAATATCGCTGGATGAACTTGTTAAGGGCGCGGAGGATAAAAGCGCCGAAACTACCGGGCAAGTTGTGAAATCTGAGTTTTACAGTGACATTAAAGAGCATATCTTGACGGAAGACAATAAGAATAAAGCGAAAAAAGGATTGAAGATAGCGGGAATTGTAGCGGGAATAATTCTTTTAATCGATGTTGTTTCTTTTATAGTTTATATTGTAATACGATTGTAAAACAATCTTAATGGTATTTTTAGCGAAAAGTGTTATAATAGATTCCGGATTTGAGATAACTTAAGTCCGGAACATTTTTTGGGAGGAAAAGTAATGAAAAAAAGAGTATTAAGCCTATTATTGGCACTTGTGCTTGTTGTCGGCGTTTTGTCCGCATGTGGTACAAAGGAAATATCTGATAATGGCGACACAACACAGGAAACAAACAACGAAAACAATGAAAATGAGGATAACTCGGGAGAGGCTACATCCGAAGAAACTGCTAATATCGTACATCTTTATAAGATCTGTACCAATGACTTTGAGACAGGCGAGCGTGATGGCGGTTACATAACCAAAGCTCATATGCACTATGAGAAAATAGCGCTTATGAAGGATGATGAAGATAAGTATCCTGAGTTAAAAAGCGCATTGGAGAGGTTCGGCACAAGCATTGAAAGCATGGCAAAGGACGAGTATGAACTTTGCAAGGAAGCAGCTGATGCCGATATCGATAATATTCCGGAAGAGGGATTTTTTGCCGAGAGATATGTTAATATACGTCGTGCGGATGATTGCGTAGTAACGATTTCTTCGTCATATTCCTATTATTCGGGCGGTGCACATCCATACAGCGGGGATTGGCCTGTAAGTATTGATGTTAAGACAGGTAAAGAGCTTAAACTTGGTGATGTCGTTAAAGACATTGATGCAATGTACGATTACGTTACGGCTGCTATCAAGGAAAAGTACGCAGACTGGCTTGATGATTTCTTTAATATTAACGATGACGATCCTTTTGCAGGATTTAAGAGCGGTGAATATACGCAGGGGTTCGCTGTTGATTATGACGGTTTATCAATTATATTTAATCCGTATGATATAGCAGCATATGCAGCCGGTCAGCAGATTATCAAGATTCCTTACAAGGGACATGAGGATATACTTGAAAGCAAGTATTTTGAAAAAGCTCCTGAAAGCTACATAATCGAAGTCGATAATTATTCGGAATACGACATTGACATTGATAATGACGGTGTGATTGATTCATTTTTGGCAGCACCTTATTATGATGATTATATGTTCAACGGCATTAACTTTGTAATTAACAATAATTCTTATGCATTCGAAAATGGCAATGGCGACGAGTATATAGATGCTTTTTCGGGAAGAAACTTCATTTATAAGACTAAAGGTGGAAA
>JAGAAH010000223.1 GCA_017615375.1 Lachnospiraceae bacterium
ACAGGAACAACGATGGAACAAGCATTAATCTCATCAGATTCTTCCTGGTCCTGTAAAAATCCATCCTTCTTTAACTTCTTCATAGCCATTAAAGCAATATCCATAAGGCAGATATACTTATCATCCCTGCCCTTATACATATCGCTCATGGTCTTCTTATAATTCTCGAAGCTTCCCTTAATAGGCTTATTATAGAAACCATCTTCAAATTCGATATTCTTTAACTCGGTGGAAAATGTCGTGTGACGGCAATGATCCGACCAATATGTATCAAGTACGCGGATTTCCGTCATTGACGGGTCACGCTTTTCTTCATTCTTGAAGTAATTCTGTATATGTAAGAAATCCTTGTATGTCATGGCAAGTGACAAAGAATCATATAATTCCTTCAATTCCTTATCTGCCATATCCTTAAAGCCTTCAAAGATATGTACATCACTAGGCTCATCATAATGGGTTATGAGTGTCTCAGGCTTATCAAATCCTGTCTCACGGCTATCTACAGGGTTAATACAATGCGCCGTAATAGCTTTCTTTTCCTTATCGGAAAGCTTACCGTAAATCATATATGTTACGGCTGTCTTGATTACAGGGTTTTCCTTCTCATTAAGGAACTTAATACACTGTTCCGCAGAATCCGCTCTCTGATCGTACTGTCCCGGCAAGAATTCAACCGAGAAACAAAAAGCATCCGACGTATCGAGCTTTTCTTCGATTACATCATCTACCGGCGGCTCGGAAAATACCGTCTTTAATGCTTTCTTATAAGTTTCGTCGCTTATATTCTCCACATCGTAACGGATAAGTACGCGCACACGTGTAACAGCGCTTATATTAAGATAATTCTTAATCTCCGATATAAGCTCATGCGCAGCAACTGCGTACTCAGGCTTCTTCTCAACATACAGTCTTCTTACACTCATAATTTCCCTCCAAAGATTCAATTAACTATGTAAACCCACAGACAATTTTATCACGGATTAAGTGATTAGTCACCTTTATCATTGATAAAAAGTTCGAATTTTATCAGATACATTTTCGACGGTCACGGTTTCGTAATTCTCCCACTCTTTCGGTAAAAGCGCCTTATTGTCAGCCTGCAAAAAGCGCTCGTCAAGAAGGAGTATTACGCCCTTATCTTCAGCGGTTCGAATAACTCGGCCGCCCGCCTGTAAAACTTTATTTAACCCCGGAAATCTATAAGAATAATCAAATCCGGACTTTCCGTTATCATCATAATACTTCTTTAGAATTTCTCTTTCGTGGCTTGTCTTCGGAAATCCCGTACCTACAATGATTGCTCCAATCAGCCTATCTCCGGTTAAGTCAATTCCTTCAGAGAACACACCACCGAGTACCGCAAAGCCTATGCGCTTGGTATCTTCCCCAAAATTCTGCAGGAATGCTTCACGGCTTTCCTCATCCATATCCATGGTCTGCAAGATAAGAAACTCTTCGTCTTCTTGCCAATCTTTACGTATCTCATCATATACGTCAAGCATCATCTTATATGACGGAAAGAATACCATATAGTTACCGGGATGCGCCTCATATGCTTTTTCAACATACTCCGCAATGCGCCTGTATTCAGCCTTATTGCGCCTTGTATACTTACTGCTGACATCCGTCGCAATAAGCACTTTTTTCTTTTCATTATCAAACGAAGTCTTGGCATAGATAGCATACGGTTCTTCTTCGGTAGTCAGCATATGCTTATAATAATTAATCGGTAAAAGCGTTGCAGAGAAGAATATCGTAGAACGCGCCGGTATTTCCTTTGCCTGCAATACATATGCCGTCTCTATACATGCAAGATTTACGACAAAATCTCCGTCTTCGGTATGCTCGCTATAGCATAGATAATCATCATCCGCAATTTCAAGCATATTGACAAAATGCCTTATACGTAACGAAAAATCATCCCACGCTTCTCCACCCCTATAGCTTTTATTAATCTCATACATGCGCATTATCGCATTATTAAGCCTGTGTATTCCTAAGTTTAACTGCGAGTACGTTTCAAGCACTTTATAGTCTTCACATTCTCTCTTTAATCCAAGCAATATCTTATTAAGATTATCAAGCTCACGTGCAACTAACGGCATATTTTCCGATATCATAAATTGCTTCATTCGTAAGACTTCTTCTTTATTGATACATGCGGAATACATCTTGCGGGCGCGGTCAACCATATTGTGTGCCTCGTCTACAAGGAATATAAAGTTATCCGCAATCCCCTCTTCGAAAAAGCGCCTTAAATACACGTTCGGATCAAATACATAATTATAATCACATATAATCGCATCGCACCAAAGCGATACATCAAGCGAAAACTCGAAAGGACATATCTCATGTTCTCTTGCAAATTCCGCGATTGTCTCTCTGTCATACACACCTTCCCTTTGGATAAACTCAAAGGTCGCATCGTTAACCTTGTCGTAATATCCCTTTGCATAAGGACATTCTATCGGATTACATGCACGCTTTTCCAAGAAACACACTTTATCCTTTGCGGTAATCGTGATGACCCTTGTCTTAAGCCCGTTATCGATAAGTTTACCAAAACAATCCATCGCTGCGGTACGCACTATCGTCTTTGACGTAAGATAGAATATTTTCTCGGAAAGCTTCATTGAAAGCGCTTTTACCGCAGGATATATCGTGCTTACGGTCTTTCCTACGCCGGTCGGTGCTTCGATAAAAAGATTCTTTTTCCTTAAAATTGCCCTATATACGTCTTTAACCAGCTCTTCCTGGCCTTCTCTATATGAAAACGGGAATTCGAGGTTACTGCCTGTTTCTATAAGCTTTCGCTTCGCAGCCATCTCAAATTCAATCCACTTCTTATACTCTTTATAAAGATTATCAAACCATTTTGCTAACTCGGAATAAGTATACTCATACTCAAAATATTTGGTTTCATAGGTATCAAGATCCGCATAAGTCATACGCACGCCCATTTTGTCGTATTCTTCTTCCGTTGCAAGCATATAGGCGTAACACTTGGCCTGTGCGAGATGTACTTCTATCGGCTCATCAAGAGTTTTCATATCGGCATATATGCCTTTAATCTCATCTATCTTATTAAGGTCGCCCTCTTTAAACACACCATCCGCGCGGCCTTCAAGAATAAAATCGTAATCATCCTCAAAAAGGCATAATTTTAAGGCAACCTCGGCGCTGTAACCGCTATCCATGCTCTTTTGAATCCTACGGTGTAGTTTCATACCTTCAAGCATAGCCTCAGCCTCGCCAAGATTACCTCTTCTGTTATCGATATCACCGCTCCTTAATATGAACTCTACAAAAGTACGGACCGATACCCTATATATTAATCTTTCCTCTTTATTCTTTACCTTCTTTGCCATTAAGCTCCTCGTCATCCTGCTGTGCAAACGGATTCGGGATTTCCTTCCACACAGTTTCTCTTCCCTTCTTAAGAAGAAGCTTTATGGTATCTTTTACTACCTTCTTCTTGTCATCGTCAAGATGCGCAGCTTCTTTTAATACCGCATACGCCTTTTTTAAAGGCTCGTTCTTGGCATCCGTAAAAGTTTCCATACCCTGCTCTTCAATTAAGTTAAAGAGCGTATCAACTGCCGTCTGGAACTTATCCTCCGGCATATTTCTAAGCCAATCGGATATTATCTTATTAACCGTCTGACTCGATTTCGACGTATCTTCAAGATATATGAAATGACGTCCGAGTACTTCCCAGGTAAAAGCATTATGCTGTGAAGTTCCCGAAGCCACACTTCTTACAACCGTGTAGCTTTCCTCATGCTCAAGAAGCATTCCGACTATGGAATCTTCCGGCACTATGGTTCTTACCTTAGGCAAGATATCCTTATAATTCTCGGTCTCGATGAATTCTTTTCTAAATCCCGGACCGTCATTATTATATACTCTTATAATTCTGTTCTTGATCCGCTTTCCTGCCTGAGATGCTGCATATACCGCAA
>JAGAAH010000224.1 GCA_017615375.1 Lachnospiraceae bacterium
AGAAGAGTATCAGCAGGATCAGGCAATTAATCTTCTTAAAGATTTAAGAATTCATCTTATACCTGATGATGTCAAAGAATGTGTTGATGCTGCATTGGACGCGCTCGATCAGTTTAAATATGAAGAGGCGAATGAAATTATTAAAGAATATCTTACCGGATTAAGTACCGGAATATAGGAAATAAAGGAAGCTGGAATAATTATGGGGAATTGTAAGAGAAAGATTCTACTTATCGCAACGGGCGGAACCATTGCGTCAACAAAGTCCGAACACGGTTTAAGACCGGGAATTTCTTCGGAAGAGATACTTAAGTATATCCCGGAGGTCCGTGAATTTGCGGAAGTTACCGCATGTCAGATATGTGCGGTGGATTCAACCAATATGAAACCGGAGATTTGGTGTGATATAGTTCGCACGATTAAAGAGCAATATGACAGCTTTGACGGCTTTGTAATTGCACATGGTACGGATACGATGGCCTATACGGCTGCGGCGCTTTCATACCTTATTCAGAATTCGTCAAAACCGATTGTTCTTACGGGTTCGCAGAAACCGATAGAATATAAGGAAACCGACGGAGCAAGGAATTTGCTCGATGCATTTATATATGCGGCCGATGAGAAGAGTCAGGATGTATCGATTGTATTTGACGGTAAAGTAATTGCAGGTACAAGAGCAAAAAAAGTGCGTTCCAAGAGTTTTAACGCATTTGACAGTATAGATTATCCTTTTATTGCAATAATACAGGGCGGACAGATAATGAGATATCTTCCGACCATAGAATTTGAGAGACAGGTAACATTTTACGAGAATGTTGATGACAAGGTATATCTTATGAAGCTTATACCGGGTATGAAGGTTCATGATATGGAATCGATATTTAAGTATTATGACGCAATAATTGTAGAAAGCTTTGGTGTAGGCGGTATTCCGGATACTATTTCGGAAGACTTTTACAGACTTGTCGAGAAATATCCGTCGACTCTTATCATAATGTCGACGCAGGTATCTCATGAAGGTTCTGATATGACGGTCTATGAAGTCGGACAGAAGATTAAATCCGAATGTCATTTCCTTGAAAGTTATGATATGACGCTTGAAGCGGTAATTGCAAAGACTATGTGGATACTGGCCAATACGAGTGATAAGAATGCCAGGGAAGAACTTTTCTACAAGCATATTAATTACGATTTGATATTTGGTAAGAACAGAGAAGCAAGATAGGAGATTATCTTATGGTAGCGGAGAACAGATCGGATTTTTTCCGTGTAATTGCAAAGAAAAATGCGACTAACGCAGCGACACTATACAGTGTCCTTGCTTCGGTTGAGCTTTTTATGCTTATCTTGCAGCATTTTGTCAGCAGTTTATTCGGCACGGGTAAGATTACATTCAGATTGATGTATACGATTATTCTGTTCTTTTCTTTTGGTGCAAGCTTCACATTAAGACGGCTTAAAAAGAATGCTGATAAGAATTACAAGATTATCAATAATTTGATAGTTGTTTTGGGTGTTGTTACAATCGGATGGACCGAGCTTATGGCTTATCTTGATTATGTATATCTCGGAACATTTGATTTTACCCTGTTTGTTGCAATGTCGGTTGCATTTCTTATGTTTTTAATCGTGCCTTATTATGCACTTTATCTGGTTATCGTTTTAAACGGTGTGACAATGGCATGTATGAGTTTTTATATTGCATACAGCAACGGTAAAACAATGGCGCCGACGGTTAATCTTATTTTGTTCTTGCTTATTGCAACATCCGGTACAATTGCAAAGTACAGGATTGAAATGTCGGATTTTGACAAGCAAAGCCTTATCATGAAGCGTAATAAGGAGCTTTTTGAGGTTAACGAGAGAATTCTTAACATGAAGGACTCGGCGGAAGCCGCAAGTGTTGCCAAAAGCCAGTTTCTTGCCAATATGTCTCATGAAATCCGTACCCCGATTAATGCAATTCTCGGTATGGACGAAATGATATTAAGAGAGAGCGATAATGCCGAGATAAGTAATTATGCAGCCAATATTGAAAGCTCAGGCAGGAATCTTTTGCAGCTTATCAATGATATTCTCGACATATCGAAGATTGAATCCGGTAAGCTTGAGATTGTGCCGAGCAATTATGACCTTGCAGAGCTTATAAGCATAATTGTTAACGAGATGAAGGCAAGAGCTAACGATAAGGCAATAGAGGTCAATTTCGAGGTTTCTCCGACCATGCCTTATAAGTATTTTGGTGATTCCGTAAGAATTAAGCAGATTATTACCAATATTATGACCAACGGTATCAAATATACCGAAAAGGGAAGCGTAACGTTATATGTTAACGGTATCGAGAGTAACGGTAATTATATTATAATGATTTCGGTAGTTGATACCGGTATAGGTATTAAGCCTGAAGATATGACCAATCTTTTCGAGAAGTTTACGAGACTTGATCTTGAGAAGAACAGAACCATCGAGGGAACGGGCTTGGGACTTGCAATTACCAAGCAGCTTGTTGATGTTATGGGCGGAACGATTGATGTGCAGTCGGTTTACGGACAGGGCTCCAACTTTGCGGTTTCCATTCCGCAGACGGTAGTAGATTATGAACCGATTGGCGATTTCAGAGAACGTTATTCGCAGTCGGTACTTGAACGTGAGAAATATAAAGAAAGCTTTGTTGCACCTGATGCTCATATCCTTGTTGTAGACGACAATGATATGAATATAAGAGTAATACGAAGCTTACTTAAAAAGACCAAAGTATGTCTTGATGAAGCATCAAGCGGTAAGACAGCACTTAAGCTTACTGCGGTCAATAAGTATGATTTAATATTGATGGATCATCTAATGCCAATCATGGATGGTATCGAGACATTTCATCATATCAAGCAGGATGATGATTCAATCAATAAGAATACTCCGGTAATTATACTTACCGCAAATGCAGTATCCGGTGCGAAGGATGAATACTTAAACGAAGGATTCTCGGGATATCTTTCGAAACCTATAGACGGTAAGACGCTTGAAACAACAATTATCAAGTTCCTTCCGGAAGACAGATATACTTATATTCAGGAAGAAATCATGCTTGAAAAGCAGGCAGACTCTGAATTACTTAAGGACCTTGGTGATAAGCTTCTCGATTCTGATATAGATCTTGATGTC
>JAGAAH010000225.1 GCA_017615375.1 Lachnospiraceae bacterium
AAGGCAGAGCACGGAATAATCTTCGTTGATGAGATTGATAAAATCGCCAAGAAGAAGAACACGAATCAGCGAGATGTAAGCGGTGAATCCGTTCAGCAGGGAATGCTTAAGCTTCTCGAAGGTGCTGAGGTGGAAGTTCCTGTAGGTGCTTCATCAAAGAATGCAATGGTGCCTATGGTAACGATTGACACGACCAATATCTTGTTTATTTGTGGCGGCGCTTTTCCGGAGATGGAAAATGTTATTAAGGAACGTCTTAACAAGTCTTCTTCAATGGGATTTATGGCAGATCTTAAGGATAAGTACGATGACGACAAGAATATCTTACAGAAGGTTACCGTTGAAGATGTTAGAACTTTCGGTATGATTCCGGAGTTTATCGGTCGTCTTCCGATTCTCTTTGCATTAGAATCCTTGACGGAAGACATGCTTGTACGTATCTTAAAAGAGCCTAAGAATGCGATTGTTAAGCAGTACGAAGAGTTGCTCGCATTAGACGGTGTTAAGCTTACATTTACGGATGAAGCGTTGCACGAGATTGCAAAGAAAGCGATGGAGAAGGAAGTCGGAGCGCGTGCACTTCGTGCGGTTATCGAAGAATTTATGCTCGATATAATGTATGAGACGCCTAAGGATGATAATATCGGAGAGGTAGTAATAACCAAGGAATATCTGACTCATACGGGAGGACCGCAGATTAAGATGCGCGAGTTTCTAAGGGCTGAGAGTAATCAATAAAGTAAAATGTTTAAATTGTGCCTATTGAATATACAATTTCAATAGGCACTTGCTTATTATCCTCATTACTAAAAAATATATTTAAATTAGCCATAAAGGATGTTAAAATATAGAGTGAACGAAAACGGGTAATTGATGCCTGTTGGGGAATATAGCATATTATGATATGAATGGAGGAACCACTGTGAAACAGTTATTAACCGGTAATGAAGCAATTGCCAGAGGCTTATATGAAGCTGGCGTTACCGTAGCAGCTGCTTATCCTGGTACACCAAGTACCGAGATAATGGAAAATGTAGCTAACTACAAAGAAATCAGAAGCCGTTGGTCACCTAACGAGAAGGTAGCCGTTGAAGTTGCAGGTTCTGCAGCAATGGCAGGTGCAAGAGCTTTTGCAGCAATGAAGCACGTTGGACTTAACGTAGCAGCAGACCCAATGATGACATTGGCATATGAAGGAGTTAACGGAGGTCTTGTTATCTTAACGGCTGACGATCCTGGTATGCATTCTTCACAGAATGAGCAGGATAACCGTAACTTCTCTATTTTTGGTAAGTTACTTTGTATCGAGCCTTCAGATTCTCAGGAATGTAAGGATTTCATCAAGATTGCATACGAAATTTCCGAGCGCTATGACCTCGTTGTATTATTCCGTATGTCAACTCGTGTATGCCATTCCAAGAGTATCGTTGAGCTTAACGACAGAAAGGAAGTTGGAGTTAAGGAATACGTTAAGGATGTTAAGAAGAACATCATGGTTCCTGCACATTCAAGACCTCGTCACTTCGTTCTTGAGGATATCTTCAAGAAGGTTGAAGAGGAGTACGCTTATACAACTCCATTAAATAAGATTGAGTGGAATTCCAAGAAGATCGGTATCATCTGTTCCGGTATTTCTTATCAGCATTGTAAGGATGTATTCGGTGAGGATGCATCATACTTACATCTTGGTTTACTTAACCCGCTTTCAAAGAAGCAGATTAAGGAATTCGCAGATCAGGTAGAAGAGTTATACATCGTAGAGGAGAGCGAGCCGTTCATCGAGAATCAGGTTCGTGCAATGGGTATTGCCTGCAAGGGTAAGGACCTCGTTCCGAGATGCGATGAGTTAAATACAAGAAGAATCGGTAAGGCATTTGGCGTTAAGAAGTACGTTGAAGAGGACCTTTATCAGCCGGAGATCAAAGCTCCTGCACGTCCTCCTGTACTTTGTGCAGGTTGCCCTCACAGAGGATTCTTCTATGAATTAGGCAAGATGAAAGATGTTATGGTAGCAGGCGATATCGGATGCTATACACTTGGTATGGCAGCACCGTTATCAGCAGTAGATTCCGTAATCTGTATGGGTGGCGGTTTCTCAGGTGCTACAGGATTTGATCAGGCTAACAAAGAAGCAGGCCGTAAGACTAAGGTATTCGGATGCGTAGGTGATTCTACATTCTTCCATTCCGGAATTACTTCTTTGGTAGACGCTGTATATAACAAGGCTGATGCAGTTTATTGTATCTTAAATAACTCCATCACAGCTATGACAGGTCATCAGGATAACCCTGGTACAGGTAAGACAATAAAAGGTGAGATTACAGAAGCAATCGATCCATTAGCAATCGTTCGTTCTCTCGGTATTCCGGAAGATCACATCCGTGTGGTTGATCCTCTTAACCTTGAAGAGACACGTGCAGCAATCAAGGATGCTTACGAGTCAACAGGTGTATTCGTAATCATGACCAAGAGCCCTTGCGCACTTATTAAGGAAGTTCAGAAGGCTAATGCAGGTAAGCATGTAACAGCTAACCCTGACAAGTGTAAGTCATGTAAGGCTTGTCTCAAGATTGGATGTCCTGCAGTAGCACTTGGCAAAGACGGCAAGATTAAGATTGACCTTGCTCAGTGTAACGGATGCGGTATCTGTAAGCAGGTATGTAAGTTCGGTGCATTAGAGTAGAAAGGAGATAGAATAATCATGGAAAACGCAAATATTTTACTTGTTGGTGTTGGCGGACAGGGAACACTTTTAGTATCTAAGATCCTTTCTGAAGGTTTAATGGAAGCAGGCTACGATGTTAAGATGTCTGAGATTCACGGTATGAGCCAGAGAGGTGGTTCCGTATCTACACATATTAAGTTTGGTAAGAAGGTTAATTCTCCTGTTATCGCAGAGGGCGAGGCAGATATCCTTGTTTCCTTCGAGCAGGTAGAAGCACTTCGTGCACTTCCTTTCCTTAAGAAGGGCGGTACATTAATCGTTAACGATCATCAGATCTATTCAATGCCTATTATTACAGGTGCTGAAGATTATCCTGAAGGAGTTATCGAGTACCTTAAGAAGATCTGTCCTGATACATTAAGCTTGAATGCAGGCGAGATTGCTGAAGGACTTGGCAATATCAAAGCTCAGAACGTAGTATTACTCGGAGCAATGATTAAGAAGTTAGGTCTTGATTCAATCGACTGGAAGGCAGTCATCGCGAAGATGGTTCCTGAGAAGTTTAAAGAGCTTAACCTTAAGGCTTATGAAGCAGGATATGCTTTATAATTAGCAAATATTAAAAGAAGGAGTCGCATGACTCCTTCTTTTTTTACTTATTCTTCTATAAGTTCATCTTCTTCATAATCGCGGTGGGCTTTCGTTCCGATTATCTCGTTCCAGCGCATCGGTGAGACTCCGTTACCCGGGCGCTTGGTGGTTAAGTTATCTTCTGATAAAAGCTCGCCCTTTTTAATTGGT
>JAGAAH010000226.1 GCA_017615375.1 Lachnospiraceae bacterium
ATATCGATAAGAATATGTTCGATAATATCGTAACGGCTAATAAGAATATTCCGGATAGTGCCAAGACGGACCTTATGATTGCGATGATTACATTGAAATACACCCAGTCCAATTCGGTATGTTACTGTAAGGATGGCCAGGCAATCGGTATCGGTGCGGGACAGCAGTCAAGAATTCACTGTACTCGTCTTGCGGGACAGAAGGCAGATAACTGGTATCTTCGTCAATCACCGAAGGTTCTTGATCTTCCTTTTAAGGAAGGTATAGGAAGACCGGATAGAGATAATGCCATAGATGTATATATCGGTGATGAAAGTGACGACCTTCTTAATACCGATATGTGGCAGAGATTCTTTACGGTAAAGCCGGAAGAATTTACAAGAGAAGAGAAGAAAGCATGGCTTAAGGGATTAAGTGGTGTTGCTTTAGGCTCGGATGCATTCTTCCCGTTTGGAGATAATATTGAAAGAGCTCATAAGAGCGGAGTTTGTTATATTGCAGAGCCGGGAGGCTCGGTAAGAGACGATGACGTAATCGATACATGCAATAAATATGATATTGCGATGGCATTTACGGGAATTCGTTTATTCCACCACTAATAATTTATATTTTGCCCAATATAAAATATAAGGTGCAGGTTTTCCTGCACCTTTTCTTTGTGTTCCAATACTTTGCTATAGTGGTTATATGATTATCAGCGGTTGCGTGTAATCGTTATGCAGAGGATCGCTCTTGCTGTGTCCCTGTTCTACGACGGTTTTAAAAAGCTCTCTCGCATATGTATCGATTTCAAGGATTGATAATTTATCTTCGTCGAGCATTTTCTCAGCTTCTTTGACTGAAGTTATAATCTGAGAATGCGAGTTTTCCTTAAGCATTCCGAGAAGAATGGAAGAGTCACGTCTGAAGCCTAAGACTCTTATGTAAGGAATAGGATTCTCTTTAAGATAATCCATGGAATCCTGCTTGATGCCAAGGATTATATGCATCATAAGCCTTGAAAGTCTCGCATATGTCATTTCTTTGGTATTGAGTGCCGCACATAATTCGGAAATGGAATCATAATTATCGAGGTTTTTATATATTCTGTTGCTTAAGTCTCTTGTTCCTTCAAGATAATCGCCGACACCGCGTGCCTGAAGGCTTAAGAGCTTATACTTAAGAAGCAGAGTCATATTATCTTCGCTTATCGGCTGGTGTGCATATAATTCGTTAATTACATCTTTGGCAGTATTCTTCGGAATATAAGCATTAATACCCTTCATAAGAATCTTGGTAGGCGTTTTAATGCCGAGCCTGTCAGACTTATAATCTGTATTTAGAATTGCCTTTCTAAGGGCGGTCGCCGATGCAAAGCTGTCCTTCATAACAAGAGCGTGATGACCGACTTTGGCTCGTTTAATAGGGCAGATTCTCATGTTGAGATTAAGCCTTATCATTGCTTTAATATATTCTATTGCAAGGATATTGTTGGGCCCGTCCAATATATCCGATACGCGCTCGTCGTTAATGCAGCTTGCGGCAGCAATTGCACGTGCTGCGGGATAGCTTTTACCCTCTTTTAAAAGATCTCTTAATTTGATAGAATATTCAGGTGTTTCATGTACAAAGAAATCCGCCAGCATACGAAGAACTTCTTCGTCATCGGTCTCACATCCGAAAGCAAGAGTATCTACGCCTGCTTCATGGAGAAGTGCTACCGCACCCAGTGCAAAAAGCTCTGCCGTTGCGGTTGAAAACACAACCGGTATCTGTAATACCAGATCCGCACCGTTATTAAGGGCGGCTTTTACACGGATAGCTTTGTCAATAATTGCAGGAGCACCGCGCTGTACGAAGTCGCCGCTCATGGCAACAATCATATAGTCGCATTTGGTACGCTTTTTGGCTTCCTGCAGTATATACCGATGTCCGTTGTGAAACGGATTGAATTCGCCTATTATCCCGGTAATCATAACTTAAATCTTTCCTTTCACATGAAAATGTGATACACTTTAGTTCCGATATTTATTTATTGTATCATATCATTTTGATGTTGACAAACGAAACATCGATATGTATAATGGATTGAGTGTGGATAGGAGTGTGCGATGATAATTGATTTATTCGCAATAGTAAGTAATCCGGGTATCGATAAGGAATTTGAGCTTGATATAAGCGATATGACTTTCGAATCCATGATGGGCACTTTTAAAGCCACAAAGGCGAGTCCTTTTAGGATTAAGATTAATAATAATGCCGGTAAGAGTATAAGGATTAATACCGAAGGTGAGATTCATTTTACGGTACCTTGCGACAGATGTCTTAAGGATTGCGATATAGCAATTGACCTTGACTTTGAGAATGAGTTCGGACTTCAAAATGACAGACTTGTTATCGAAGAGCTTGACGAACCGGAATATATAGAGGGACTCAATCTTAATACAGACCAACTTGTCTACGATGAGATATTAGTTAACTGGCCTATGAAGGTTCTGTGCAAAGAAGATTGCAAGGGAATTTGCAACAAGTGCGGTAAGAATCTCAATGAGGGTACCTGCGATTGCGACAGGACAGTAGTAGACCCGAGGATGGCTGCTATACAAGATGTATTTAACAAGTTTAAGGAGGTGTAACAAATGTCAATTTGTCCAAAGAACAAATCTTCAAAGGGTAGAAGAGATCAGAGAAGAGCTAATTGGAAGATGTCCGCGCCCACTCTCGTAAAGTGCAGCAAGTGCGGAGCTCTTATGGTTC
>JAGAAH010000227.1 GCA_017615375.1 Lachnospiraceae bacterium
ATCAAGTAATGCGTAAGCCTCGTCGTGCAGAGCTTTACGGTTGGAATTCTTTATTCCAATTTTGTAGTATACATAACAGTAATCCATTCTAACCTCTTACAGTGCCTATATTAGAAACATTATCATTATAATATATGATAACTTGATATCTTTCAACATAATTACGGGTGCTGGAGAGAAATTACGGTATATCCCGTAGTAAAAAATGGTTCGAATACGGGAAAGCAGGAATAATGTCAAATTATCCCGTAGTGTTAAAGAGGAAGACTACGGATGAAAGATAGGGTTATGTTATATATCCCGTAACGTCGGTGAAGGAAGTTACGGGATGTATAGAGATATTGAAAATTATCCCGTATTTGCAGCTGAAGATACTACGGGAAAAAGACAGAGGTGGCGTATTTCACACGTAATATTGTATAAGAAGGCTACGGGAAAAATGGCATAGTTATCGGGCTATCCCGTAATCAAAACAAGAAATGGTTTGGTTATTGGGTGAAGAAGAACCATTTTATGTACCTGTCAAGAAAAAATACTTGACAGCAAGGAGGGGACGGAGTAGAATAGCATTGTTGTGTAAAGGCAAAATACTTTACAACGAGGTGCGAAATGACTCCGGAAAGCGAAGAAATCAAGAAAATCTATGATATGAGCCTTCTTTACGACTTCTACGGCGAGCTTCTTAATGAACACCAGAGAGGCATATATGAAGCAGCGGTATTTGAGGATTTGTCGCTTTCGGAAATAGCAGCAACCGAAGGAATCTCACGCCAGGGCGTGCACGATATCTTGAAGCGCTGCAATAAGGCACTTGAAGAATATGAAGAAAAATTGCATCTTGTCGCTAAGTTCAAGGATATGAACAAGAAAATCGAGAAGATAGACGAGATTGCAGCCGAGATAGAGAAAGACAGCAAAGACGCGCGAATCATTAAGATTCGTAAGCTAAGCAGTGAGATATTAGAAGAGCTTTAATAGAGGATAAGATATGGCATTTGACAGCCTTACAGAAAAACTGACAAACGTATTCAAGAACCTTCGCGGCAAGGGCGTACTCAAAGAAGAAGACGTACATGCAGCCATGAAGGAAGTTAAGATGGCGCTTCTTGAAGCAGACGTTAACTTCAAGGTAGTTAAGCAGTTTGTGAAAGACGTTGAAGAGCGTGCAATCGGTCAGGACGTAATGAACGGTCTTAATCCGGGACAGATGGTAATTAAGATCGTTAACGAAGAAATGATCAAGCTTATGGGCTCCGAGACAACGGAGATCAAGATAGAGCATGGAAGAACCACCGTTATCATGATGGCAGGTCTTCAGGGTGCAGGTAAGACAACCACTGCAGCAAAGCTTGCGGGAAAGATGAAGTCTAAGGGCAAGAAACCATTGCTTGTAGGACTTGACGTGTATAGACCTGCAGCTATCGAGCAGTTGAAGGTTAACGGCCAGAAGATGGGCGTTGATGTCTTCGAAGAAGGAACGGACCATAAGCCTGCAGAGATTGCAAAGCATGCGGTTGAGTTTGCCGCAAAGAACGGTCATAACGTAATCTACTTAGATACGGCGGGCCGCTTGCAGATAGATGATGGCATGATGCAGGAGCTTGTTGATATTAAAAGCGCTGTAACCGTTAATCAGACGGTGCTCGTAGTAGACGCAATGACCGGACAGGAAGCCGTTAACGTGGCATCTAAGTTCGACGAAGTAGTCGGAATCGACGGCGTAGTACTTACCAAGCTTGACGGCGATACAAGAGGAGGTGCGGCATTATCTATAAGAGCCGTAACCGGTAAGCCAATCTTCTACGTAGGTATGGGAGAAAAGCTCTCTGATTTAGAGCAGTTTTACCCGGACAGAATGGCATCGAGAATCCTCGGCATGGGCGATGTGTTAACCCTTATCGAGAAAGCAGAAGATGCAATTGACGAAGAAGCGGCAGCAAAGCTTGATAAGAAGATGAAGAAAGGCGAATTCGACTTCGAGGATTATCTTGAATCGATGAAGCAGATGAGAAAGATGGGAGGTCTTTCCTCCATACTTTCAATGTTGCCGGGACTCGGGTTAGGCGGACAGATCAATACCGCACAGCTTGAGAATGCGGTAGATGAGAAGAAGCTTGCAAGAGTAGAAGCGATAATCTTCTCGATGACGGTTAAGGAAAGAAGAAATCCTAAGCTCCTTAACCCAAGCAGAAAGAATCGTATCGCACGCGGCGCAGGTGTAGACATCGCGGAAGTTAACCGCCTTGTCAAGCAGTTCGAGCAGATGCAGAAGATGATGAAGCAGATGCCGAACATGATGGGCAAAAAGGGAAGAATGAAATTTCCTTTTTAATAGACAATATTTAGCAAAATAAAACCGGAGGTGAATTAAAATGGTTAAGATCAGATTAAGAAGAATGGGACAGAAGAAGGCTCCTTTCTATAGAATCGTAGTTGCAGACGCAAGATCTCCAAGAGATGGTAGATTCGTAGAAGAGATTGGTACTTATGATCCATCTAAGGACCCAAGCGAATTCCATGTTGATGAGGAAGCAGCTAAGAAGTGGTTAGCAAATGGCGCTCAGCCTACAGAGCAGGTTGGCAAGATTTTCAAGGCAGCCGGAATCATTAAATAAGGGACGCGAGGTGTAAGAAATGAAAGAACTCGTTGAAGTTATTGCTAAGGCTTTGGTCGAGTTCCCTGATGAAGTTGTAGTTACAGGGAAGGAGACAGACAAGGGTCTTGTTGTTGAACTTCATGTAGCTGCATCCGATATGGGAAAGGTAATTGGAAAACAGGGCCGTATTGCTAAGGCCATTCGTTCTGTTGTGAAAGCATCAGCAATGAAAGAAGATAAGAAGGTTATAGTTGATATTATGTAATTTTTAAGCTGTCGTCATATGGCGACAGCTATCTTCCTATCTTAGGAGAAAAGTTCGAATATGGAAAAAGAATTTAAAATAGGTGCAATTATTAAGCCTCACGGCGTGCACGGAGAATTTAAAGTATATTCAACAACAGATGATAATCAGCGTTTTAAAAAGCTCGATACGGTAATCGTTCGTACGCAGAAGGAAGAATTTACCGCGAAGGTAGTATCTGCCAAGGCATCGGATACGGATGTAATCTTAAAGCTTGAAGGATACGATACACCGGAATCAATCGAGAAGTTAAGAAAAGCGGAGTTGTTCGTTACAAGAGAAAACGCTGTTAAATTAAAGAAGAACGAGTATTTTGTGGCAGATTTAATAGGTCTTAAAGTATTCGATATAGATGAAGAGAAAGAATTAGGAACACTTACGGATGTGCTCCAAACAGGCGCAAATGATGTCTACGAAGTTACGATGTCTGAAAGTGAGCCTGTCGGTAAGAAAGTACTAATTCCGGCAATTAAAGAATGTATTAAAAGCGTAGACGTGGAAGCAGGCACGATGGAAGTCCACCTTCTTCCCGGATTAACCGATTTGTAGGAGAAACTATGAAATTTACGATTCTTACGCTCTTTCCGGAGATGGTGATGTCGGGACTTAACGAAAGCATCATAGGAAGAGCCAAAGAAAAAGGAATAATTGATATAGAAGCTGTCAACATTCGTGATTATACGGAAGATAAGCATAAGAAGGTTGACGATTATCCGTATGGAGGCGGTGCAGGCATGGTTATGCAGGCACAGCCGATTTATGATGCACATAAAGCCGTAACGGAGAATATGAAGGGTTCAATAAGAACAATCTATCTTACTCCGCAGGGAAAAGTTTTTAACCAGGATATGGCAGTGGAATTGGCAGAAACCGATAATCTTGTGCTTTTATGCGGACATTATGAAGGCGTGGATGAGAGAGTACTTGAAGAAATTGTCACGGATTACGTATCTATCGGAGATTTCGTCCTTACCGGCGGAGAACTTCCTGCCATGGTAATGGTTGACGCGATTTCCAGAATGGTTCCCGGAGTACTTACAAATGATGAATCGGGAACTACAGAAAGTTTTCATAATTATTTGTTAGAATATCCTCAGTATAGTCGTCCGGAGGAGTGGC
>JAGAAH010000228.1 GCA_017615375.1 Lachnospiraceae bacterium
AAGGTATACCTTCACATTTGAAAAGCTATCCTTATCGACTATTCTCTTTAAAGTCTCGTCATAAGCTTCCTGGAACTGATATATAAGTGTCGCTCCGATTCTGCTGTCTTCACTTATGCCGACTCTTGCGCCGGTATCGGTACGGGTTTCTACTTCTACGTCTCTGTTCATCGATAACACGCTACCCTTAATAAAAGGATATGCGTATTCACCGCGAAACTCGCCGTCATCGTACACTTCACCGCATACTCTTATACCGATATTATCGCCGAAATATTTAATTCTTTCTTGTTTAACTGTACCATCTCCGGTCTTTCTATTAAACTTAACGTCGTAATGTTCAATAACAACCTTAAGTATATCATCTAATTGTTTCCTATTTTTGATATTAGAAAAACCGACGGCGTCATAAAAATCGTTCACTAAACTATCCTCTCTAAATAACACCGTTCAAGGTAATTATTCATCCGCAGACTTCTTTAAGTTACCCATTGCAATATCAAGCGCCTGCTTTTCCTCATCGGTAAGCATTATTATAGAATTGCCCTTGATGATTTCCTTCATATATATATAGCAGCCTTCTCTGCTATGAACGGTATTAAACATATAACCATCATTTGTTTCATTCAATAAAGCGAGTGAAAAGCTAAGCTTTCCGCCTAGCTCGTTAAAAGCGTCATACTTTACAAGTCCCGCTTTCTGGAAAGCAAATTTCATATTGGAGAACAACGTTCTGATATCTTTTTCATTTGCGTTGTTAGCCTCGATAAGCGCATCAACCTGATCCAATCTCTTAATAAGAGTATTCTCAAGGTTCTTTGCAGTATTACCTTCCATAAAAATTCTGTATCTCTTTTTTAACTTTGCCATCTGCACCACATTGATAATGAATAATATCAAAAGCGCTATTACGGCAACTCCAAGTCCTAAAATTATCTCTGTCGAATAACTACCAAGTATTTCAAAAATGTCCATTTCTCTTCTCCCAAACACACGTTCTATTCGTTAACTATTGATTTTAATAATCTCATGATTCGCTCAAGCTCATCGGTTGAATAATATTCAATCTCTATCTTTCCGCTATCTTTACCCTTTTTCTTAATAGAAACTTTGGTTCCGATTACGGTCTTAAGCTGCTCCTCGAGATCATGATATATAATCTCCAGTTTTCCGTCACTCTTTGGAAGTTTTTCAGGCTTTTCCGTCTGGAGCTTTTTAATAAGCTTCTCTGTCTCACGTACCGATAATCTCTCATCAAATACTTTCTGTGCAACTATATACTGCCTGTCCCCATCTGTAATTCCAAGTAATGCTCTGGCATGGCCTGTAGTAATTTTATCATCGATAAGCATCTGTCTTACCTTTTCACCAAGTTTAAGGAGACGAAGTGAATTGGTAATTACTACACGGCTCTTTGAAACCTTTTCTGCAACTACATCCTGGGTATAACCAAAATCATCAATTAACTTCTTGTAAGCAAGAGCCTCATCTATAGGATTAAGATCATCTCTCTGGATATTATCTATAAGAGAATATTCCGCAATCTCTTGATCCGTCAATTTCTTAATATTTACCGGAATCTCTTTAAGTCCGAGCTTTTTAGCAGCTCTCCATCTTCTTTCACCGCCGACAATTAGATAATGATCTCCTCTGTCTGCAACAAGTAACGGCTCAATAATTCCATACTGCTTGATTGATTCCGCAAGTTCAAGCTGCTTATCTTCATCGAAAGTCTTACGCGGCTGATCCGGATTTGGCTCCACTTTATTAATGTTTACAAAAACAAATCCGCCGGTTGCTTCTTTCTTCTCGGCATTTCCCTGCTTTCTCTTATCTGTAATTATCGAATCGAGGCCTTTGCCCAATCCTTTAGTCTTAACAGCCATCTCGTTCTCCTTATCTATTCATGACTTCCTTAGCTAACTGTCTGTAACTTTCCGCACCTGCCGACTTTGGATCATAGATATTAATCGGCATACCGTGGGACGGAGCTTCTGCAAGACGAATGTTACGAGGAATTACAGTATCATATATTCTTACATCAACATTTGCCTTAACATTATCTACAACCTGCATTGAAAGGTTCGTTCTCATATCATACATGGTAAATACTATGCCTTCGATTGTAAGGTCCGGATTAAGTCTATCCTGAACAAGGTTAATAGTATGCATTAACTGTCCCAATCCTTCAAGTGCATAATACTCACACTGAATCGGAACAAGTATCGACTTTGCAGTTGTCATTGCATTTACCGTTAACATATTAAGAGATGGAGGGCAGTCGATAATAATAAAGCTATAATCATCTTCGACATAATCTATCTCTTTCTTTAGTATATATTCTTTATCTTCTACATCAAGTAACTCAATTTCCGCTCCGGCGAGATCCGCATTTGACGGAAGGACGCTTAAGTTTTCTATCTCTGTCTCATGAATACACTGCTTTATGGACGCATCTCCGAGTATAAGTTCATATACCGTATTCTCCATCTCGTCTTTATTAAGACCAAGGCCACTTGTTGTATTGCCCTGGGGATCAAGGTCTATCACAAGAACCTTTTTTCCTGCTTCCGCGAGACATGCGGCGAGATTAATGGCGGTTGTAGTCTTACCGACGCCGCCCTTCTGATTTGCAACAGCTATTATTTTACTCATCTATATATCCCCTTTAATTGTTTTACTTCTTTCGAACACTAATTATATCACATGGATGTTTCACGTGAAACACTTTTTGAAAACTAGTATGAAAGTATTTTTCAAATACAACATCTTGACTTTTTAAAAATTCGTCTCCACCACATATTTGAAATTATAGTTTCACGGACCGGATTGCCCTTACAATGTTTCACGTGAAACAATAAAGTCTTCCATCTTTTTAACGGTCGCTATATGTTCTTCAAATCTGCATATAAGCGTACTCAATGTCTCGAGTTCTCTGTTCTTGATAACTATATTGTCGCGGATAGAATATATCTCTTCTCTTAGTGACAATATCTTTTCGTTATTCTTTTTATTCTCATCAAAAGGAGTCAGTAAATCCATAGATGCATCGGCCGAACTTTTCAACACGTCAATAAACTTACCCTTCTCGATTTCTTCTGTTTTAAGTTCTTTGATATCCTTAATAAGAAACTCTTTCTCTTCGAGCAGCGTATCAAGAAATTCTTCGAAAAACTCAGACGGTCGATTATCCATAACCTTCCTCCTAAAAAATCCCTTTTTTTACAAATTATTATAGCAGAAACCTCCCACTTGTTCTATAATAACAGTAAGTAAACAAGGAGGAGTTCTATGAAAAAAGCAATTAAAAACATATTGACCTGGACCGCATTAACCGTAGGCGGCCTTCATGTTGCCAATATTATTATAGAGAATCACGCAACAAGACATCACTTACTTGATACCAAGACCGGACACTTCTACAAATTCCGTTACGGTAATATCTATTATGAAAAGCACGGCTTTGGTGCCCCGATTGTACTTATTCATAATCTTGCCCCGGAAAGCTCCGGTATAGAATGGTCCAAGATTGTTCATCAGCTTTCCAAAACCAATACCGTTTATGTAATAGACTTACTCGGCTGCGGTCGTTCCGACAAACCTGCTCTTACCTACACGAACTTCATGTACGTATGCGCATTAAACGAATTCTTAAGTGAAGTTGTCGGCAAGAAAGCAACGGTTATAACTTCAGGTCGCTCATCAACTATAGCTCTTATGGAAACTCTTATGGAAGAATCCTTTATAGAGAAGTTGATACTTATTAATCCGACCGGTACCGAAACCAACAATCTTCTTCTTAATGAACCAAAGAGGATAATGACCGTTCTTTATAACATTCCGATTATCGGTACATATCTCTATAACGTAGCAATGAGAAGATCATACATTCTCGGAAGATGCAGCAGCGACTATTGTACCAAGAAGTATTACATTACACAGGATATGATTAATGCATATTATGAAGCATGTCATCTCAACAAATGTAACGGTAAATATCTCTACGCAAGTCTTGCTTCCGAATATCTTAATGTAGATGTAAAAAACGCAGTTAAGAATCTTAACATCCCGCTTCTTATCATCTCCGGCAAGAATGAAAATGCATATGGTTCTTACGAATCATATAAAGATGACATCCATCTTATTAAAATGAATGATGCAACCGGAATGCCTCATGTCGAACTTCCGAGAAGAACGTGTGATGCGATTACATCATTTATAAATTAAAGTTAAACCAACGGCTCCTTTGAAGGACGTCCTGCTTTACGCGGATACTTCGAAGGAGTTTCTTTTATCTTTTCTATCTTTATCAAAGTTCTTTCAAGGTCGGAATTAGGAAGAGTGAACTTGATTACCTCAACATTACCTCCGCCTAAAAGTTCAATCGCATGTCTTGCGGCATCAACTTCCTCTTCAACATCTCCGGCTTTATAACTTATAAAATGTCCGCCTACTTTTACAAAAGGAAGGCAAAGCTCACACAATGTAGAAAGATTTGCAACTGCTCTTGATACGCAAAGATCGAACTTTTCCCTAAGTACTTCTGCCTGTCCGGCATCCTCGGCTCTTGCATGAACCGTCTCTATACCCGAAAGCTTTAATTCATCAATTACATCATCTAAGAATTCCAATCTTTTCTGCAAAGAATCAAGTAAAATCACATTAAGGTTTTCATATACAATCTTTAAAGGAATTCCCGGAAAACCCGCACCGGTACCCACATCAATCATGGTGGTTACAGCCTTTGGATCTATTGCCTTATGTAACATTAAAGAATCTACAAAATGCTTAAGGATAACTTCGTCAATATCCGTTATAGCCGTAAGATTCATTACCTTATTCTTCTCTAAAAGCATCATACAGTATGTGAAAAATTTATCATACTCATCATCGTATAGTTTGAATCCCATAGATTCCAATGCAATTCTTAAATTAGATATATCAAAGGTCATTATTCCTTTTCCTTTCTCATTCTGTATATCTGCTCAGAGGCAACAAGCAAGACCGAAATATCCGCAGGCGTTACTCCGGACAATCTCGATGCCTGACCGATTGACGTTGGCTTATATTGGTTAAGCTTCTGCTGTGCCTCAAGCCTTAAACCTGAAATAGTCGTATAATCAATATCTGTCGGAAGCACGCGTCTTTCTATTTTCTTGAAATCTTCAACCTGCTTCTGCTGCCTGTCTATATAACCTTCATATTTAATATATATCTCAACCTGTTCCGTCACTTCGCGAGGCAATGTCGGTCTATCGGTATCAATTTCCTCAAGCACATCGTAATTAAGCTCGGGCCTTCTTATAAGATCCGCAATTGAAGCTGCTGTCTTAAGCGGAGTCGAATTATGCCGGGTTAAGAATTCCGATATAAAAGCTCCCGCCCCGACGTATACTTCCTTAACACGCTTAACTTCCGTCTCAATCATGCGCTTTTTTTCTAATAAATGCTCATATCTTTCATCCGATATAAGACCTATATCATGGCCTATCTCTGTAAGGCGAAGGTCGGCATTGTCCTGACGAAGAAGTAATCTATATTCGGCACGCGAAGTCATCATTCTATAAGGCTCTCTGTTATCCTTGGTAACTAAATCATCGATTAATACACCGATATAAGCCTGCGACCTATCTAAGATTAAAGGCTCTAACCCCTTTATCTTACGTGCTGCATTAATACCCGCTATTAATCCTTGTGCCGCAGCCTCTTCATATCCTGAACTTCCGTTAAACTGACCGGCCGAAAACAATCCTTCTATATTCTTAAACTCCAAAGAAAGCTTAAGATCATTTGCACTGATACAATCATATTCGATTGCATATGCATTTCTTACGATGACGGCATTTTCGAGTCCCGGAACGGAACGGTACATATCATACTGCACATCTTCAGGTAATGAAGAAGACATGCCGCCTATGTACATCTCATTCGTATATAATCCTTCAGGCTCTATAAATACCTGGTGTCTGTCCTTATCGGCAAACTTAACTACCTTATCCTCTATTGACGGGCAATATCTCGGACCGGTTCCTTCAATGGTACCCGAAAATAGGGGCGATCTATCCAGGTTATTCCTTATAATCTCATGAGTCTTCTCATTGGTATATGTAAGATAACACGAAACCTGCTCTTTATTTAATGATTCTCTATCAGTTGTAAATGAAAAAGGAGTCACGACCTCATCGCCAAGCTGCTCTTCCATCTTGGAAAAATCTATACTTCTTCTGTCAATTCTTGCCGGAGTTCCCGTCTTAAAACGATTAAGACTAATTCCGTTATCTCTTAACGAATCCGACAATTCCGTTGCAGCCTTTAATCCGTTAGGACCTGTATGCTCTATAACATCACCGTAAAGACAACGCGACGCAAGGTAAGTTCCCGTACAAAGAATAACTGCCTTAGCGTGGTATACGGCACCCGAATACATCTTAACTCCGAGAACTTTTCCATCCTCAATAATAAGCTCGGTAACTTCCCCGCGACGAACGGTCAAGTTTTCGGTATTCTCCAGAGTTTTACGCATCTCTAAAGAGTACGCTTCCTTATCGGCCTGCGCACGAAGTGAATGAACCGCCGGACCTTTGGAGGAATTAAGCATCTTGCTCTGGATATAGGTCTTATCGATATTAATACCCATCTGACCGCCAAGAGCATCTACTTCACGAACCAAATGACCTTTCGAGGTTCCACCGATATTCGGATTACACGGCATCATTGCGATGCTTTCGATACTTATCGTAAATAAAATCGTCTTAAGATTAAGTCGCGCCGTAGCCAAAGCCGCTTCGCAGCCCGCATGACCCGCGCCTACAACGATAACATCATAATTTTCTTCAATATGCGGCATAATCTACTTCCTTACTTACCCATACAAAACTTTGAGAAAATCTCGTTAACCAAATCGTCTCCGACTTCCTCGCCAATCATTTTTCCAAGTGCTGCATATGCCGCCATAATATCTATTGAGAAGAAATCCTCCGGCATATGATTCTCTATGCTTCTTAACACATTTGAAATTGCGGTATCCGCTTCGATAAGGCAATTCTTTTGTCTTACGCCCGTTACGTACACCTCATTATTAAACGTAACCTCACCGTTAAAGAACATCTCGGAGATCTCCTTCTGTAAAAGCTCTACCCCGACACCGTCCTTTGCCGATACGGAAATAATCGGAAGTCCGTATCTTTCCTTGTACTCTTCTTCGGTTACAACCGTAGTTCTGTCCACCTTATTAAGAAGCATAATTACCTGCTTTTCCTTAACAAGATTATATATTTCATCCTCATAATCATTAATCGGAGTCAAAGCATCCACCATAAATAATACAAGGTCTGCTTCTTCAATAGCTTTTAAAGAACGATTCACGCCGATTAATTCAATTGGATCGTCAGTATTTCTTATACCTGCGGTATCCATTATATTAAGCGAGATGTTACCGAACATCACATGCTCGGTTATTATATCTCTTGTCGTTCCCGCAATATCCGTTACAATTGCGGCATCATAACCTGAAATTGCATTAAGTAATGTGGATTTACCTACATTCGGTTCACCGACAATCGCAACATTAATGCCTTCCTTAAGGATACGTCCGTTATCCGAAGAATTGATAAGCCCATCGATTTTTTCTTTAATACCCTTAAGCTTATCGTTAAGCTCCTCTTCATATCCCGATAAATCATAGTGCTCCGGGTCATCTAACACTGCCTCTATATAAGCAATCTCGTGTAAAAGCTCTTTCCTTAAGGCAACAATCTCACTATGAAGCTTACCCGTTAAGTGCTTTAACGAATTATCCATTGCAAACTTATTGGAAGAATTGATTAAATCTATAACGGATTCAGCCTCGGTTAAATCCATCTTTCCGTTAAGAAAAGCTCTCTTTGAAAATTCTCCCGGCTCAGCCAAAATAGCTCCGTACTTTAATGTAGTCTCTAAGATTTTCTGCATTACAATTACACCG
>JAGAAH010000229.1 GCA_017615375.1 Lachnospiraceae bacterium
TACAAAGAAGCGTCAAAGTTACGCGAAGGCTGCCCTCTTACACTGAAAGAAGGACGAATCTGGTTTAATAAAGAATTCGGAAACTGCAAGGATAACGATAAAACCTCGTCTCAAGAACAGTCTCATGATTCAACCGAGCTTCTTAGAATCGAAGAACTGGCAGCCGGCTACAAAGATAATCCGTACGTTCTTCGAAATGTCGAACTCACAATCAATAAAGGCGAATTTATTTGCCTATTAGGCGGTAATGGAGCGGGGAAAAGCACAATTTTGAAAACCCTCCTTAAAGAAGCTGATCTAATCGACGGCAGAATCTATTATAAGGGTAAGAAGGTGAAGGTACTTCCGACCGGTTACGGTGAAGTCGTATACCTTCCGCAGAACCCAATGTCTATGTTTACCGAGGTTACGGTGGCTGAGGAAATCGAGTCTATGTATGAGTTTAAGCTTGTGCCAAGCGATGAAAAGACGGCAGAACAGACATTGAAAGAGTTTCATCTCGAAGAACTTCGCAATCTACATCCATACGATTTATCAGGTGGCCAGATGCAGCGGCTGGCACTTGCAAAGACGCTAATATTAAATCCTGATTTATTATTAATTGACGAACCGACGAAAGGCATGGATCCGGGGTTCAAAATCGAATTTGCGTCAATTCTTAACAATCTCAAAAATCGCGGCAAATCAATCCTTATGGTATCACATGACGTGGAATTTGCCGCTTGTTATGCTGACAAGTGTGCGCTTTTATTCGATGGGGAAATAGCAGATTTCAAAGAAAGACGTGAATTCTTTGCGGGAAATATCTTCTATAAGACTGCAGTGAACAGCATGGTAAGAGATATCTTGCCTACTTGCAATACTGTCATGGAGGTAATGGAATGTATTACGCGATAGGAAGCCTCGTTGCGGCGCTTTTACTCATATTTATATTTCATAAGGTCTTCCACATCGAGAAGAAATCGGCGAGAGAGATTATGATGCTCGTTATCTTAATCGCGCTTACCGTTCTCGGAAACCTTGCGTCCGTCCAGGTGTTACCGTTCCAGTTTGGAACCGCGATGGTAATAATTTCCGCAGTTGGATTCGGACCGGAAGCAGGCTTTATAGTCGGCGCGATGGCGCGTCTTATCGTTAACTTCGCCCAGGGCCAGGGACCATGGACTCCGTGGGAGATGATGGGCTGGGGAATATTAGGAATTTTAACAGGTGTTTTTTTTGCGAAAAGAGAGAAAAATACTCTGAAAAATGATATTATATTAGTAGGGTGGACTTTTCTTTCGGTCTTCCTTCTCTATGGTACACTTATGAACCTTTTTACCTTCCTTTTTGCGGTAAGGTATGCAGGGAACGATTCGATTTCGGATATCTTCATAAGAACGTACGCGGCAGGGATTCCGTACGATTTGCTCCACGCCGTACGCGCGGGAATCGCGGTATTTCTTTTATCCAATCCGGTATTAAAACGAATTGACAGGATAAAAGTGAAATACGGCTTTTACCGAATTAAAAGACAAAGGAGAACATCATGAAGAAAAGATTTTTAGCGCTTGTACTTGCGTTGACAATGATTATGTCCGCATTTACAATGCCGACAAGCGTTTCTGCAAAAACCGGAGCAGAAGTCGCAACAGTTACAGAAGCAAAGGTACAGTTTAGTGAGATTACCAAGGCGTACAAAGAGTCGTACATCAAGGTAAGAAAAGAGATTACCCCTGAATACGGCAACGAATGGAATATGCTTATCGTTGCAAAGTCCGGCAACAAGGGCAAGAGCACCGATTGGTTATTCAATAAGTACAGCACAAACCTTGCAACCACACTTAAGGTTAACGGCGGCAAGCTTATGAATAAGGATCAGGACGGCAACCCTGTTGACGCCAAGATTACAGATTACGAGAGAGTAGCAATCGCGCTTTCGGCAATCGGCAAGAATCCTACTAAGTTTTACGGATATAACTTACTTGAGCCAATCGCTGATTACGATGCAGTAACAGGTGTTGGTATCAACGCAGTTATCTATGCACTTCTTGCACTTGATTCGGGTAACTACGCAATGCCGACAACAAAGAGCGGCAAGCAGGCAACCAAGAAGATGTACCTCGATTATATATTGAATGCAGAGCTTCCTAACGGCGGATTCAACTGGGGATTCGATGACGCAGTTGACCCTGACCTTACGGGAATGGCAATCACAGCACTTGCACCATACAGAAAGTTTAAGGCAGTTAATGCGGCAGTTGATAGAGCACTTACAGCTCTTTCGGAGATTCAGACAGACGACGGCTCTATGGAGAGCTGGGGCTCAAGAAACGCAGATTCTACCGCATGGGTAGTAATCGCCCTTACGGCACTTGGTTTGGATCCTCATAAGGATGCAAGATTTACCAAGAACGGCACACCGGTTCTCGACGCACTTTTAATGTTCTACATGGGCAACGGCGAGTTCTCATGGATTACGGATAACACATACAACGCATACGCAACCACGGAATCGGTTATGGCACTTACGGCATACATCAATTTCGCAGCTAAGCGTGCGTCACTTTTTAAGAATTAATAAGGATTTTAATGCGGGACTTAACTTAAGTCCCGCAAAGTTTATAAAACAAAATTTAAGTGTAGAGACACAATTACGGAGGTTATTATGGCAAAGAATAGCAAGTATGAACGACTACTCGAACTGTTAAGAAGCTACGGCAGCGTGGCCGTGGCATTCTCCGGAGGTGTGGACTCTACACTTCTTTTGTATGCGGCAAGAGAAGCTTTAGGTGAGAAAGCAATCGCAGTGACCGTCATGAGCGATTTTATTCCTAAGTGGGAGAGTAAGGAAGCGGAGGAATTTTGCCGAAATAAAAGAATAGAACATAAGATACATGTAATCGAAGGATTGTCAATCGAAGGATTTGCGGCAAATCCTAAGGACAGATGCTATATCTGTAAAAAAGCGCTTTTTTCAAAGATGCTCGAAATCGCAGCAAAAGAGGGCATTAGCGCAATAGCCGAAGGCTCGGTTATGGACGACTTATCCGATTATCGTCCGGGTTTAAAAGCGCTTGCCGAGCTTAATATCAAAAGCCCGCTACGTGAAGCGGGGCTTACTAAGGCGGAAGTCAGAGAATTATCGAGAGAATTCCTTCTTCCGACAGCAGAGAAGCCGTCATATGCGTGCCTTGCCTCACGATTCGTATACGGCGAAGAGATAACGATAGAGAAGCTTCATATGGTAGAAGAAGCAGAAGAATTCCTCATGGACAGAGGATTTAAGAATATGCGTGTGCGCATGCACGGCATGATGGCAAGAATAGAAGTACCTGAGAAAGATTTTAACGCACTTCTTGAGATTAAAGACGTGCTTATAGATAGATTTAAAAAGCTCGGATTTACTTACATTACGATGGATTTGCAGGGATTTAGATCCGGATCCATGAATGAAGTAATCAAGAAATAATGAAAATCAGTCAATAGACAGCAATATAAAGCGAGGAGACGATAAGCCTATGAGAATTCAATTTCTTGGCGCAGACAGAGAAGTTACGGGAAGCTGCCATTATGTTACGTTTAACGATAAGCACTTTCTCGTAGATTGCGGTATGGAGCAGGGCGCAGACCAGTACATGAGTCAGGAGCTGCCGGTTAATGCGGCGATTATCGACTACGTACTCGTTACACACGCACATATCGATCATTCGGGATTACTCCCGCTCCTATATAACCACGGTTTCAGAGGTAAAATCTATGCGACCAAAGCGACGACCGAATTATGTAACATAATGCTTAAGGATTCGGCGCATATACAGGAATTCGAAGCTGAGTGGAGGAATAGAAAAGGAAAGAGAATCGGTAAGGAAGAGATTAAACCGCTCTACGATATTAATGATGCACAGGGCGTAATGAATCACTTCGTACCGTGTCCATATCACGTACAAATAGAGATTTGCGACGGATTGTGGATTCGCTTCGTTGATGCGGGACACTTGCTCGGTTCGTCATCCATAGAAGTCTGGGTAACGGAAGATGATGTCACGAAGAAGCTTGTATTCTCCGGAGATATCGGAAACGGAAGCAAACCGTTAATTAAGGACCCTGAATATATAGAAGATGCGGATTACGTTATCATGGAGTCCACTTACGGTAACAGAAATCATGAAGCGTCGCCTGACTTTGCGAAGGCGCTCGCAGACATAATTAACAGAACTTTTACCAAGGGCGGAAACCTTGTAATTCCGGCGTTCTCTGTAGGACGTACTCAGGAATTACTATACTTCATGCGTAAGATTAAGGAAGAAGATTTGCTTCCTGCTTACCGCGACTTTGAAGTATATATCGATAGCCCGTTGGCTTTGGAAGCTACCAACATCTTCCATGAAAACGAAGCGGATTGCTTCGGTGAAGAAGCGCTGGAGCTTGTAAAGAAGGGCATTAACCCGATTAAGTTTGAAGGATTAAAAACCGCGGTATCATCCGACGAATCGAAGATGATTAACTTTAACGCGAAGCCTAAGGTAATAATCTCAGCATCGGGTATGTGTGATGCGGGACGTATAAGACATCACTTAAAGCATAACCTGTGGCGCAAAGAATCGACGATACTTTTCGTAGGATTCCAGGTACCGGGAACCTTGGGCCATGCGCTACTTATGGATAATGTTAAGGAAGTTAAGCTATTCGGCGAGACGGTCCTTGTTGAAGCAGATATCGAGAATCTGCACGGCTTCTCGGGACACGCTGACCTTAATCACTTAACCGAGTGGATTAATCACTTTAAGAAAAAGCCGGTCAAGGTATTCATTGTACACGGCGAAGAAAGCGTAGCCGTAGGATTCGGCGGATACTTACGCGATGAATTCGGATTCTCGACCTATGTACCGTATAGCGGCGACGCATTCGATCTCGTTACGGGAATGCAGGTAGCAGAAGGCTCGCATGAACCTGTAGCCAAGAAGAAGGGCAAGAAGGGTCCTAATACAGAGTTTGATCGTCTTGTTATAATCGGTGAGAGATTGGCAGCAGTAATTCAGAAGTGCAGAGGAATGGCAAATAA
>JAGAAH010000230.1 GCA_017615375.1 Lachnospiraceae bacterium
CTTCGAGATTCTTCTCTATCTGTTCCTGCTCGCTGTCATATCCCTTTTTCTCTTCTACCTTTTCGGCACGCTCTTTTTTAAGGCTTTCTTCGCGGCTCTTATATAACTCGTCATTAGTCTTGGCAGAACGAATCTGTTCTTCCAATAACTTTATCTGTCCTTCAAGCTTACCCTTAAGTACTGTTGTATTGGACATCTCGGACTTAATGGAATCAATCTCACCGTCAAGATTCTCGAGATCCGCTTCCATCTTCTCGTATTCCGCCTTAATGCTGTTAAGATTATCTCTTACATCCTTAAGTTCGGCTTCGGTTATATTGCCCTTATCCTCTATATCTTTAAGCTGTGCATTAACCTTCTCGACATTCATAAGGAAAAGGTTAACTTCCAATGTCTGTAATTCGCTTCTTGCCTTAAGATACGTCTTAGCCTTCTCTGCCTGACGCTCCAAAGGTCCTATCTGGTTTTCTATCTCGCCCAAAATATCGTTAATTCTTAAAAGATTGGCACGCTCGTTTTCAAGTTTCTTGATGGTCTCGACTTTTCTTCTTTTAAACTTAACTATACCTGCAGCTTCATCGAATAATTCTCTTCTTTCCTCAGGACGACCACTAAGGACACGATCAATCTGACCCTGTCCTATAATAGAATAACCATCTTTACCTATTCCCGTATCATAGAAAAGCTCATTAACATCCTTTAACCTACAAGGCGAACCGTTAATCAGGTATTCACTCTCTCCGGAGCGGAATACACGTCTTGTAACGGTTACTTCCGTATAGTCTATAGGAAGTTGATGATCCGAATTATCAAGCGTAATCGAAACGGTTGCCGCAGAGAGCGGTTTTCTGTTCTCTGTTCCCGAGAATATAACATCCTGCATGGATGCTCCTCTAAGCTGCTTGGCACTCTGTTCTCCGAGTACCCAACGTACCGCATCGGCTACATTACTCTTACCGCTTCCGTTAGGTCCTACTATACCGGTAATTCCGTTATGAAAATCGAATTTAATCTTGTGGGCAAATGCTTTAAAACCATTTACTTCCAAGCTTTTTAAATACATCTATGTTACCTGCCTTAATCTTTCGCCGTCATATCTTTAAGCTTAAGAAGTGCATTGTATGCAGCTTCCTGCTCGGCGGCTTTCTTGGTTGAACCCACTCCGGTTCCGACCTTCTCATCATCGATATATGCATCTATCGTAAATACCTTTGCATGATCCGGTCCCGATTCATTTGCAAGTACATAATGCAACTCTCCGCTTTCGCGAGACTGAACCAGTTCCTGCAAAATTGTCTTGCTGTCATAGAATAAATGCTTATTCTCTATATCCGTCAAAATGAATCTATGTATGAAGTCTCTTGCTTCCTTGAATCCGCCATCAAGATAAATCGCTCCTATAACGGCTTCCATCGCATCGGAAACTATCGACTTACGGTTTCTTCCGCCGGTTAAATCCTCACCATGACCAAGATTAATATAATCTCCGAGATTAATAGGCTTGGCGCAAAGTGCCAATGTCTGCTCGCAAACTATACTTGCTCTTAACTTGGTAAGCTCACCTTCCGGCTTATCCTTATACTCTTTAAACAGAAATTCGCTTGTAACAATCTCCAGCACGGCGTCACCCAAGAATTCAAGTCTCTCGTTATCAGCCATTTTACCCATATTCTTCTCATGGGCATACGAACTATGCGTCAGTGCCTGACGCAACAGTCCCTCTCTGTTAAAGGTATATCCGATTGCTTCCTGAAACTTCTTATTATTCATAAACGCTCCTTCGACAGTATCTTTCATAGAGCCTATACAATGAAAAAGCCCTTTATAACGAAGGGCTTTTTAATACATGCACCTAATTGATTGCTTTTCTGATCTGCTCAACCGCATCTCCGACAGTTTTTATTGTCGGTGCTACATCATCACCAATCTCAATATCAAATTCTTCTTCAAGACCCATAATTATCTGATACACATCAAGTGAATCAGCACCGAGATCATCGATAAATGTTGTATCCATCGTAATCTCATCAGGGTTAACTCCAAGTACCTCAACAATAATATCTCTTAACTTCTCAAATTCCATATGTCTACCTCTTTTCTTATTCTTCCGCTTCTGAAAAACGGTCTTTAATCTTATCGTTGATATTCTGCTTCTTAAATGTGCGGCACTGCATTATGGTATTATATATCTCACCCATCTTTGCATTACCGTGAGTCTTAACAACCAATCCCTTACATCCAAGAAGCGGTGCTCCGCCGTATGACGTTGCATCAAATTTCTTAAAAGCGCCCTTTAATGCAGGCTTTACAAGGAGTGCACCAATCTTGCTTCGGAGCGAAGACATCATGGCTTCCTTAACAATTGAAAGAATCGTTCTTCCCGTTCCCTCAAGCATCTTAAGAGCTATATTGCCGGCAAATCCTTCACTGACAACTACGTCAGCTGCGCCCGCAGGAACCTCTCTTGCTTCGATATTGCCGATAAAATTAATATCTTTGCATTCCTTAAGAAGCGGATATGTCTCCTTACAAAGCGCATTACCCTTATCTTCTTCCGCGCCGATATTAAGAAGCGCAACCGTAGGATTCTTAACTCCCACAACATGCTCCATATATAACGAACCTAAGATTGCAAACTGAACCAAATGCGATGGTCTTGCATCAACATTGGCTCCGCAGTCAAGGAGTATTGACACTCCCTTTTCCGTAGGAATAAGCGGTGCGAACGGTGGACGTTCAATTCCCTTAACTCTTCCCACAAGAAGCATTCCTCCGGCCAGAACCGCTCCGGAATTGCCGGCGGATACAAAAGCGTCCGCCATTCCTTCCTTAACGATGTTAAGACCTACAACTATCGAAGAATTCTTCTTTCTTATAGCAACCGTCGGTTTCTCATCCGTCTTAATAACCTCATCCGCATTAACAACCACAATTCTGTCATTCGGATAAGTATATTTATTAAGCTCTGCTTTAACAATATCCTCAACGCCGACAAGGATTACATTGATATCATCACAATCCTTAACAGCTTTGACAGCTCCTTTAACTACCTCATGAGGAGCATTATCTCCACCCATTGCATCGAGGACCACTCTGGTTATTTCTTCCATATAATTGCCCCCTCAAAGCTCTATAAAAAAATATACTATAACTCCTATAATTTTTCAATGAAAAATGACACCTTTAAGGATAAAAAAAGCTGTCGCAAAATGCGACAGCCATAGGAAAACTTTTATTAATTATACTTAACCAAAATAAGCGAATCATTAAGGATGCTCATAAGCTCCTCATTATCGGATGGAAGCCACTCTGCGAACATATTTTCAATGTGAAATCCCTCATATTCATCAAGGAAGCTTATATAACTCCAGGTCTCTTCACCCGGCATTGTACCCATAACGGCTTTCATTCCGTTAATGGTAATCTCTTCTTCGGTTGCGCCTTCATAAGGCACAAAATTCTTGTCATACTCAAGTATTACAGAACCAAGCTTACCATTCTGAGTAAGTCTTATCGAATATATTGTATCGCCTTCCTTATACTCGCTTGGCAAAGCATAGTACTTCTCGGTGTCGATGTTAAAAGAAATTGCCGCAAGCGGTGTAATTCCCGCAAAGTCGTTTTCTCCAAATACGTCATAGTCGAGATCTGCATAGAATTTCTTCATTGCTTCGCTCATTTCTTCGCCGTTCTCGTTATTCTCATTCTTCTTATCGCCGTTATCAACGGTTGCTGTACTTGTACCACAAGCTGCAAGTAAAGTAACACACATGATAATCGATAATAACGCTATTATAGTCTTTCTCATGTTAGTATATCCTTTCACAATAATAAATAAGGGTTTGCCTTAGCAAACCCTACACAAGAAGCTTAATTAATCCTGTGGAATGATCTCTTTCTTATTGTAAGATCCGCATGCCTTGCATACTCTGTGAGGCATCATTAAAGCACC
>JAGAAH010000231.1 GCA_017615375.1 Lachnospiraceae bacterium
CATCAAGTACAGCATCGATATTGCCGCCGCCGCGCTTCTCTCGGTGAGCGCTTTTATACTTATCAAAGGAAAGATTCCGCGTTATCTTACCTAAGAATACGGACAGAATATCCGGCTTATGCGGCGGCATCGCGTTCCAAGCACGTAGCCATGTGTCGTTAACGCATTCTTCTGCGTCGCACAGGTTCTGCAAGATGTTATATGCGATGGAAGTACAGTATCCGCCGTATTTACTCGATGACTCGGTAATAGCCGCTTCGTTACGGTCCCAATATAGCTTAACTATAGTCTCGTCATTCATGCTCTTTCTCCTTCCACACATATACACGACATATATATAACAATCTTACAATATTTTTTCAAAAAAATAAAATAATAAAAAAGCTCCGCAATTGCAGAGCTTTTCGTATCTACATATTAACATTCCTCAAATCCTATTTCTTCAAGGTACTTACATATCTTATCTGTGAAACTCTCATTAGCCCACCAGTCTATATTAAGTATTCCTGTGCCACCGCCGGTTCCTACAACTGTCACAATCTGAGTGTAACCGTCACTCACGCATTGCATCGTAAGCACTGCCATACTTCCATTTCTCATGTAGTACTTCTCCAAGATAATCAAGAGAACTCCTATGTTACCGTACTTTTCCACATTATTAATTACTACTTCCGGTGAAAAGAACTCCTTCTCCGTTTTCTCAAGAAATTGTGCTGCCAAACTTTCAAGCGACTCTGTACTATTCCTTCTTAATCGATAAATCGTACCGCTCATTACTCCCCCAACCTTTCTAAAACTTTTTTAACCAAAACCTTATACTCCGCTGCTGTCTTAGATTTCTTTATTTCCTTAATCTCTTCCGCAGCTTCGGGATACTCCCACTCAAGATAATACCATAATTCTTTCATCTTGAATAGGATGCTCTTCTCGTCTAATGAATCTTTGACATATTCGTCCCAGAGTACGGTTAGATAATTACATAATATCTTAGTGCCGGTCTTATCTTTCTTACCCCGTATCTCAAGTGCCAATGCGGGATTGGCAAGTAAGCCTCTTCCTATCATGAAATGATGAATATCGGGAATTTCATTTCTTAATCGCTCGAAATCCTGTATTGTTCTGATGTCACCGTTATAGCATACAGGGCAAGTTAATTGCTCTCTCATTTTATGGAACGCGTTCATATCTACGGTTCCGTTATAATACTCTTCTCTCGCACGCGGGTGGATTATTACTTCCGAGAACGGGTACTTTACATATATCTTTCCGATATCTGCTGCATTATCACTATTCTCAAATCCCGTTCTTGTCTTAATTGAAATATTCGGGAGGTCTTCTCCTTCAAAAATCTCACCAAGATAGCGATCCAGGTAATCGAGGTCCCTTAATAATCCTGACCCCTTCTTCTTGGTTACAACAGTAGGCATAGGGCATCCGAGGTTTAAGTTAACTTCGCTGTAACCTGCTTCCTTAAGAACTTTTGCTGCCCAGATAAAATCCTGCGGATTAGATGCCAATACCTGCGGTATAAGATTCGGGTCATACGGTATAAATTCTCGCGTCTCACGGCGCTTAAAGCTATGGTTCTTATTCGCAACCAAAAAAGGCGTGAAATAATTATCCACACCTCCGTATATTTCCTTATGCACACGCCTAAATACAGGTCCCGTTATACTCTCCATCGGAGCAAAAGATAATTTGATATCCGCCATTTTAATACTCATCCAAAAAGTTATGTCTTATGCCGTTCTTCTTATATTCTATTACCGTATCGACATTAACATTTTCAACGCTTTTAAAAATATTCGATTCCACAAAAGGATTGGTCTTCTTAAGCTCTGCTATAAGTTTCTTGGTCTCTAAGCGCTTGCTTGATGTGGTTCCATCCTCATGACACGTCGTACAGGTATCGGTAAAATGGCAAGCGCACTGCAAAAAATGAAGCTCATTATAGTCACGCCATGCGCATATGTCGGCCTCTCTTACAAGGTACAGCGGACGTATCAATTCCATTCCTTCAAAATTCGTACTATGAAGCTTAGGCATCATGGTCTGTACCTGTCCTCCATGAATCATTCCCATAAGAATGGTCTCTATTACATCATCGTAATGATGTCCCAATGCAATCTTATTACAACCGAATTCCTTCGCTTTACTATATAAGTAGCCTCTTCTCATTCTCGCGCATAAATAACACGGATTTTTATCAATCGTATCAACCGCATCAAATATGGTGCTTTCAAATATGGTAATCGGAATTCCAAGCGCTGCGGCATTACTTTCAATTAACTCTCTGTTTTCTTTGTTGTAACCTGGGTCCATAACAAGGAACGTAAGGTCAAAATTCACCTGTCTATGACGCTTTATTTCCTGGAAAAGCTTAGCCATAAGCATTGAATCTTTGCCTCCCGATATGCATACCGCGATATGGTCTCCATCTTCTATAAGCTTATAATTCTTACATGCCCTTGCAAACGGTGAAAACAACTGCTTATGGAATTTCTTCTGTATGCTTTCCTCAGCCTTTTTTTGTCGCTCTACCCTATCTTCTTCACTACTTATACTTGCCTGCACATAACCTACATAGCCCTTCTCAAGACTATAACAATCCCGTCCTTCGAGGTACTCTGCCGTATCATCTATTTCCCTGCTCATTCGGCCTATCTCGCAGTAAAACACCAATTTCTTATCAGCGGGAATATCCTTAATTTCCGAGCTTTTATCCAAATCTTCAACAAAAACATTAATCGCCCCCGGTATCATTCCGTAAGCAGTTAATCCTTCATCTCTTATATCAATAAGTCTATACGAATCCTTTGGTAATTTCTTAAGTTCCGCGTACGTTATTTCTTTCATTACACACCTATGCTCTCTATAATTACTTCTCGCAAAAAATCAATAACTCTTAATTTGTATTATATTATATTTTGCAACTAAATTCAAAAAGGCTTCCGATTAGGAAGCCTTAGTATTAATTATCGATTTGCTGTTAAAATACGTTACTGCAAAGTATCCGCCATAGATTATCGCAAGAATTATCGATGTTGAAAGGATTGAGCCTGCAATACCTTCCGTACCGACAACTTCAAGTACCCTTACCGCGAACTTCATTCCGAAAAATGAATGAATTGCCGCAAGTATCAATGGTAAAAGAAAGAATATTCCGGTCTGTCTTAAAAGTGATCTGTTAATAGCACTTTCATCCGCTCCGATTTTCCTAAGCATCTCATAACGCGAGATACTGTCTACGCTCTCGGAAAGCTCTTTTAATGCAAGAATTGCTCCTGATGCAATTAAGAATACGATTCCGATATATAATCCCAAAAATGTAAGGATAGCTCCGATTCCGACAGCCGCATCAAAAATCTCTGATTTCGTCGTAATCATAAAATATTCGGAAGCTTCGGTATCTCCTGCATACGCCATTACATGCTCATATGCTTCATAGGCTTCTTCATCTATTCTTGCCCGAACCTCTTTTTCCGTCTCATTGTAATTACCCGTAAAATATTCTGTATGAACTTTACTCTCATCAACGACTTCATCAGGAATAACAAAAATGCCACCATTCATTGCCTGTGATCCAATTTCAATAAAACCGTCAATAGTCTTATCATACTTAGGCTTAAGTGTATGGCCGAACACCGTAATCGATTCGCCCAAGCTTAGGACATAATCACGAATACTCTTGAAGTTAACGTAATTACATACAAGGATATATTCATCTTCATCAAGTTCCAACGGCTTCTGACCATATAATGTTCTAAGTCCGTTATACTCACTTAACTTTACTACGCTTTCAACTCCGTCAATCCAAATAAACTCATTTTCTTTCTCGAACTCTGCCGCAGCGCTGCTAAGAAAATCGCGCATCGTAAAGCTCTCATCGCTATAAACCTTTAATCTATTATATTCTTTAATATTTTTCTTAATATCTTCCCCGCACTCTTTATAGAGTAATTCAAGCTTTGTCTCCTCGCCGTTTTCGTCTGTACCCTCGAGATAAGTAATTCCTATCTGAACGTCAGCAGGACAAAGCTCTTTTAAATTCTTGTTCATCGCGTTTCTGACAGAGAATGCTGCTGCCAATGTACAGATGGTTACGAATAACATAAGACATATTATCGTCATCGAGAACACCATTGTATTGATCTTGCTTGATATCTGTCTAAAAGTAAACGCATTCAAACTCTTAAAATATGTCTTCTTTAAAGACATAACTATTCTTAACATAAGGCCCGATATTGACCAGAAAATAAGGAAAGTTGTGACAGCACCCAGTACTATTGATGTCATTAATTTCACTCTGCTTAAAGAAGAGAACGAATATGCAACCTGGTAATAAGACCATCCGAGTGCCACGCAGGATACAAGAAATACCCCTATACATACGTATGGGTTTTTCATACTTACCTTCTCTGACTTCTTACCGCTTTGCATAAGGTCTATAAGCTTCATACGCGTCATGATGACACCATTTAAAAGCATTACCGCAAGATACATTATTGCAAAACAAATAATTGTAAGCACAAGTGCATCTATTGACACGCTAAGCTTATATGCTGCCATATCCGCCTCAAATAAGCCCGCTACCAAAGCACTCATGAGCTGTGAAGCTGCTACACCGACCAAAAGTCCCACAAAGAGCGAGCCTGCTCCTACAATGAGGCTTTCCATTATAAGAATAGCGGAAATCTTTCTCTTGCCCATTCCGAGCATCATATAAAGTGCAAATTCCTTATTTCTTCTCTTCATGAGGAATCGGCTGGCAAATAC
>JAGAAH010000232.1 GCA_017615375.1 Lachnospiraceae bacterium
AGGAATTGGTTTTGTCATATGAGGAAAAGGGATTCTGCGGATTTACGGTTGATGAAATCCTTGAAGTATATCCGGAATATGAGTTTCTTGATAAGATAAGAGAAGTTCTTCAGGAAGAAGACGGCACGGTTGTTTCTATAAATGCAGATGCCAAGTATTATGCATGCGCATCGACGATTGAAGGAACAAACTGGAAGCTTGTAATATATGTTAAGCAGAGTGAAGTACTCCAGGTATTATATAATATCATAATTATTCTTGGTATATTTACGGTTGTTGCAGTTATAGTCGTCGTTCTTATTATCATGACGATGTTAAAGAGAATGATTAAGCAGCCTGTAGCAGAACTTACCGGAAATATCGATAAGATTGCCGGCGGTGACTTTACGGTTAAGGTTAATGCAAAGGGTGATGATGAAATCGCATTTATGAATACCGCAATGGGTGATTTCATTGACGGTATGAGAGGAACCATTAAGGATATTAAGGGCATTTCCGAAGATCTTAGAAGTGAGGCTCGTGTATCGAGAGAGACTGCGGATTCTCTTGAAGATGCAGCTAAGGAACAGAGCAATTCGATGGAAATGGTTAGACTTAATGTCTCCAATATCTCAAGTGCGGTAGCAGAGGTTGCAGACAGCGCGACGAAGCTTGCTCAGACAATTGATGAAGTTAATAAGGGCGAGCAGCATATCGAGAAGACCATGAATGACCTTGTTGAAAAAGCAGGTGCAGGTCAGAAGGATATGATGTCTGTTGCCCAGGGTATGAACGATGTAGTAACCTCCATGCAGGAGATGGAAGAAGCAGTTAAGAATGTTGACGATGCTGCTAATCAGATTAATAACATCGTAGATATGATTAATGCAATTTCTTCACAGACCAACCTCCTTTCACTTAATGCTTCAATCGAGGCAGCACGTGCAGGTGAAGCAGGTAAGGGATTTGCGGTAGTTGCATCCGAGATCGGTGAGCTTGCTAAGAACTCTGCAGATGCGACCGGGCAGATTGCTACGATTATTAACGATATGTCTGCAAGAGTAAGACTTCTTTCCGAGAAATCGGAAGCTAACTCAGAGCTTATCAATAGCAGTGCAGAGTATGTTAATACTGCAGCTGCTACGTTCCAGCAGATTACGGCTGAACTTTCTGACGCAACCGATACTCTTAATACGATTGCAAAGCAGATGATTACGGTTAACGATGTTGCTATGAACATGGCATCGATTTCCGAAGAGCAGTCGGCATCTACAGAAGAGATTGCAACTGCAGTTGATAAGGTTACCGTTGCATCCAAGAATGTTGCGACATCGAGCGATCAGGTATTGAATGCAGCTAAGTCGGTAGCGGATGCTGTTGAAACCATTAACAATAATCTTGATAAGTTTACAATTTAGTTAAATACTTATACCTTTTATTTTAGCTATTAATATGTTATTATAGCAAAGGCATAGAAACTTGGGCGCTTTTTACAATATTTGTGAAAAGCGCCTAATTTAGGGGTAAAAGTATGGGAAATGTAAGAAGAAATACTGCGCTTATGCAGCTTCTATATGGAATTAAAGATGGCATTCCGATAGCGTTGGGATATCTTTCTGTATCGTTTTCGTTCGGTATTATTGCGGTTGAAGGTGGTCTTACCTGGTATCAGGCGACCATGATATCGATGTTTAATACAACGAGTGCGGGACAGGTTGCGGGATTATCTATCATGCTTATGCATGGCTCGCTTATAGAGATGGCGGTTACACAATTTGTAATTAATCTAAGATATTCTTTAATGGCGATAAGCTTATCGCAAAATGTTAATCGCGGAGTTAAGACCTTTTACAGATTATTCTTTGGTGCGATGATAACGGACGAAGTATTTGCGGTTGCGGTAAGTAAGGTATATAAGGTTGGAAGAGGATATTTACTCGGACTTCAGGGAATGGCATTCTTGGGATGGTCTCTTGGTACGTTGCTTGGAGCCGTTCTTGGCGGTATATTGCCTGAATCGGTTACATCTGCTTTGGGACTTGCCATATACGGAATGTTTATAGCGATTTTCGTACCGAAATCCCGTGCGGACAGACGTGTCGCAATTGTAGTGCTTATTGCGGTTATTATAAGTTGTGCATTTACATATGTGCCTTTCATCAATAAAGTCTCATCAGGTTTTGCGGTAATAATAAGCGCAATCTTAGCTTCTTTATTCGGTACGTTCTTTTTACCCGCAAATGAAAAGAAGGAGGCGGCATAATGGAATTTTCGACATTTATGATATATCTCGTTGTTATGGCGGGAGTGACGTATCTTATAAGAGTTGTGCCGTTTGTGCTTTTTAAAAAAGAGATTACGAATGAACGCTTTAAGATGTTTTTAAGTTATGTACCTTATGCCGTACTTGCTGCAATGACGATTCCTTCGATATTTTCGGCAACAAGAAGCGTGATATCGGCGGTAATCGGAACGGTCGTCGCGGTAGCGGCGGGATACATGAAAAAGGGACTTTTAACAGTTGCGGTTATATCGTGTATCGCGGTATTTATTGCAGAATATGTAATGACATATATCGGAATATTGTAGAATGAATCCGTAGGCAGAGCCTGCGGATTTTTTTGTGAAACCACTTGAAAAGTAAACCGCAAAGTGGTAAATTAATTAATTGAATTAAACAAATCATTCAATACAAGTTTTTCTTATATTAGAATTCAAAAAGGATAGTAATATGAGCATTCGAAAGAGAATTATATATCTTCTTACAGGACCTTTTCTTTATGTGCTGTGCGCGTACATTTTACCTTCGGCGGGCGTCTTGAGTATGCTTCCGGGTAAGGGCATAGGTACGGCCGCATGGATGATATTCTGGTGGGTTACGCGTCCCGTAGACATTACGGTTACGGCGCTTTTACCGGTTATTGTTAATGCATTGTTCGGAATGGTTCCGATGGAATCGGTTATTTCACAATATTCTTCAAGCAGCATAATATTGGTCTTCGGCTCTTGCCTTTTGACGGGTCCGTGGTCATCAATAGGCCTTGATAAGCGTATTTCTTTAAAAGCGCTTTCCCTTATAGGTCCGTCGATGCGTTCACAGATAGTTGTGTGGCTTCTTGCAGCAACCGTTCTTTCCAATATGATGCCGAATGTGGTGGTTGTTGCGATTCTTACACCGATTGCGGTATCTATGCTTAATGCGGCGGGATATACGGATATAAGAAATTGCGAAGTGGCAACACCTATTCTTTGCGCAATTTGTTGGGGCGCACAGGTCGGAGGTGCGGGAACACCGCTCGGCGGGGCAATGAATATCACGGCAATATCTTTTATCGAAGAGTTTACGGGTAAAGAGTTCATGTACCTTGACTGGCTTATAAGAATGCTTCCTTATACGATATTTGCAACGATAATAGTTATGGTTGTTATGCTTCTTAAGCCTATGAATGTTAAGTCGCTTGACGGAACAAAGGAATATTTTAAAGAGCAATATGCCGCACTCGGACCTATTAAGAAAGACGAGATAGTAAGTTTGATATTGTTCGTATCCGCGATGTTCGGCTCTTTTATAAGGCCTTTGTATGCAGAGCTTTTCCCGGGGCTTGTTCCTGCTTATCTTTTCTTAATCTTGGGATTCTTGAATTTTATTATTATATCGTTTGATACAAAGAAACCGCTTATGGATTGGGATAAGGCGCAAAAAGAAGTTATGTGGGGAATGCTTGTATTATTTGCGGGCGGACTTGCTTTAGGACAGATTCTTACAGGAACGGGTGCAAATGAGGTTGTTGCATCTTTAATAACAAACGGAAAGATGAGCGGCGGACTTGGCCTTATTATTATATTTGCGGTTATTGCATGTCTTGTATCGGAGATGACCAACAGCACGGTATCTGCTGCGGTTACGATTCCGATTGTTATAGCGGTTTGTACGGTATCGGATTTACCGGTTATTCCATATATATTTACCGCTGCGATGGCTATGAATTTTGAATCGCTTCTTCCGGTTAGTGTAAGAGCGATATCTGTAGGATACGGACTTGATCCGGGGAA
>JAGAAH010000233.1 GCA_017615375.1 Lachnospiraceae bacterium
ATTTCTTCAAGTATGATTTCGGCGGAACGGGATGGTATAACAGCTATACGTTATTTAATACATTCGGTGGCGGTATATCGATTCTCGCGATGATGATTTTATTCCCGATTTTAAGAAAGTTCTTGAACTGTATCAAGATTTTCTTCTTGTCATTATTTATGGCAGTTGCAGGATATGCGGTTTTACTCGGACTTGCTTTTGTTAACATGAGTAACGTATTTCTTCTCTTCATCCCGGGATTCTTAATCTTTGCTGCTAACGGTATGTTAACGGTACTTACCACAATTTTCCTTGCAAATACGGTAGATTATGGTCAGGTTAAGAATAATAGACGTGACGAGTCTGTTATTTTCTCAATGCAGACATTTGTAGTTAAGCTTGCATCCGGTGTTGCGGCATTTATCGCAGCAGTAGCACTTAACTTCTTAAGCTTAAGCGACAAGGCAGTAACCGAAGCAGAGCAGACTTTTGATTTTTCATCAACTGTCGAGCTTGCAACCAAGATCGGTCTTAGAATGATTATGACCATCTTACCTGTAATCCTTCTTTTCGTAGCTGTTCTTTACTTTAGAAAGAACTATAAGCTTACTGACGAGAAGCTTGAGGAGATTAATAATCAGCTTAAGAATAACTAATAAAGCATTACCGGAGGAATCCTTATGATTAAGGTTACTGACAATATATTTACACTTAGCACGGAAAATACGACATATGCTTTTATGCGCTTAGACAGCGGACATTTGGAGCATCTTTATTACGGACCGAGGATTGAGAACGTAACGGTTGCGTCAAAGTCACAGCAGGAGCTTGCAAACGGCAATGCAATCCAGTATTCCGAAGAGTTTCCGACCCTTTCGATGGAAGGAACGTGCTTTGAGTATTCGGGAGTCGGCAAGGGCGATATAAGAGAGCCACTTGTTGAAGTTATATTTGCCGATGGCGCAAGAACCACTGATTTCGTGTTTGATTCATATGAGATAACGGATAAGAAGTTTAAGCTTACAACACTTCCATCTTCTTATGATGAGAATAATAAGGCTGAATCGCTTGTTATAAGCTTAAAGGATAAGAATCACGATGTTGTGTTAAAGCTTATATATTCCGTATTTGAAGAAGCCGATTGTATTACAAGAAGCAGCGTACTTGTCAATAACATGGACGAGAAGCTTCGTATTACAAGACTTATGAGCGCGCAGGTAGACTTTGATGAAGGCAATTACACCATGCATACATTCCGCGGCGGATGGGCAAGAGAGATGGAAAAGCACGAGACTGTAGTTTCCGGTGCACGTGTGGTTAATGCGTCATTTGCGGGAACAACTTCCTCACGTGCAAACGCTTTTATAATGCTATCCAAGGATGCTGTATCGGAAGAGTACGGCGAAGTTTACGGATGTAACCTAATCTACAGCGGTAATCATTATGAGTCTGTTGAAGACACGTGCTATCATAAGGTCAGATTATTGACGGGTATTAATCCTCAGGGATTTGAATTCGTTATTGATAAAGGAGAGGTATTTGAGTCTCCGGAGGCAGTGATTTCTTATTCGAATAAAGGATTTAATGCATTAAGTCATAATATGCATAGATTCGTTGAAGAAAATATAGTCCGCGGAGAGTGGAAGAATGCGTGGCGTCCCCTATTAATCAATAGTTGGGAAGCGGCATATTTTAAGTTTAACGAAAAATCGTTACTCTCACTTGCGAAGACTGCAGCCAAGGCAGGAATAGAGCTTTTCGTACTTGATGATGGCTGGTTTGGAAAAAGAGATGATGACACTTCTTCTCTCGGTGATTGGTATGTCAATAAGAAGAAGCTTCCGCACGGACTTGAAGGACTTATCAAGAAAATAAATGCACTCGGCATGAAATTCGGAATCTGGGTAGAGCCGGAGATGGTTAACGTAAATTCCGACCTTTATAGAGCCCATCCGGAGTATACGCTTGAGATTAAGGGGCAGGAGCATTCGGAAGGAAGAAACCAGAGAATCTTAGACCTTACGAATCCTGAAGTTTGCGATTATGTAATCGATGCGATGTCCAAGATATTCTCGATAGAGGGAATTACATACGTAAAGTGGGATATGAACAGAATATTCTCCGATACATTTTCACCGTATCTTGACGCTGAGCATGAAGGCGAAGTGTTCCACAGATATTTGATGGGATTCTATCATATAATGGAAGTTTTGACTGCGAAATTCCCGCATATACTTTTTGAGGGATGTTCTGCAGGCGGCAATAGATTCGATCTCGGAATACTTTGCTATTTTCCGCAAATCTGGGCATCAGATGATACGGATGCATTGTACAGAGTACGTGCGATGACAAATTACAGTTACGGATATCCGATGCGAGTGATTTCTGCGCACGTATCCAATGTTCCGAATCATCAGACACTTCGAATAACACCGCTTTCCACAAGATATAATGTGGCGTCGTTCGGACCTTTTGGATATGAGATGAATCTGTCTGACTTAAGTAAGGATGAGCTTAATATGGTAAAAGCTCAAGTCGAGCAGTATAAGAAGTGGCGCGATGTCTACTTTAACGGCGACTTCTATCGAGGAAGAAACGATAACATACATGAGTGGACGGTCGTATCGAAGGATAAGAAGCGTGCCATCGGACTTATTATGCAGGAACTTAATATTGCCAATAATCCCAATCTTATATACAAGGCAAAGGGACTTCTAAGCGATGCAACATATAAGATTTACAATATAGAGGAAAAGGTTAATATTCGTACGTTTGGCGATCTTATTAATACCGCGTCACCGATACATATTAAGAATGACTCCGCAATGCAGCGTCTTCTGGCACGATTCTATAAAATGGCCGGAGAAAAGGAAGAATTTGTATGCTCCGGCGAAGAGGCCGTTAATAGCGGAATACGACTTAAACAGGCATTCGGAGGAGTAGGCTTTAATGAAAAGATAAGACTCTTTACCGATTTTTCCTCAAGGCTTTATTATATGGAAAAACAGTAATCGGTTTGTTATTTGGATATATTTGGGAGTATATATGGGAACAAGTAAATTAAAAGCGAATCCTTTGGAGGGGAATATAATTAAGAACCTTATTATATTTGCCCTTCCTGTTATGGGAGTATCGCTTCTTCATATGTTATTTTCAAGCTTTGATACGATGGTTGTCGGCAAATTCGGTCATCCGAATGCAATGTCGGCGATAGGCGCATCGGGCTCTATTATATGGTTACTTATCGGAAGCATTATGGGATGCTCCGGTGGAGTATCTATGGTAATCGGCAATCTTTACGGACAGGGAGAAAAGGGACGAATCAATAAGATAGTTAATGCGCTCCCTTTATCGGTGGGATTTGTATCCGTGCTTATGGCAGTATTTGCAATTATATTTGCAGAGCCGATACTCGGAATTGTTAACTGTCCTGCGGAGATTCTTGACGGTGCCAAATTATATTTCAGAATATACTTTTGCGCGGTGCCTTTCATGACGACGTTCAGTTTCTTAACGGCAGCCGTACAGGCAAAGGGAGATTCATTCACGCCGTTTATCATGCAGGTTGTGTCACAGGCTATTAACTTAAGCTTAAACCTTCTTTTTGTAATCGTATTCGACTGGAATCTGCTTGGAGTTGCACTCGGTACGGTGTTTGCGCAGGCAGCAGCATTTATAATGATGGTAATATACCTTGCAAGAAATAAGGAAGAACTTCATCTTAAATTAGGAGAACTTCGTTTCTTTAAAGGAACTGGCGAAATCTGGAGAAAAGGTATTCCGGCATCTTTGGAGGGTGTGGCATTAAGCTTATCTACCGTTTACATATCATCGCTTATTAATAAGTATTCGCCTGATGTTATCGCGGGTAATACGGTTGCGGATTCAATAGAAGGAATATTGATGGTTGCTTTTATGGGATTTGAGAGCGGTGCGGTCGTATTTATATCGCAGAACTTGGGAGCCAAGAATCTTAAGAGAGTGAGAAAGTCTTATGTCGCAACAATGCTTTTCGTAGTCGGATTGTCCGAGATAATGGGCGCATGTGTGCTTTTGTTCGTAAAGCCGCTTGTAGGACTTTTTATAGATTCGACTATGGGCAATGCAACGGTTATTTCATCTGTTGCGATTCATAAGCTTTTCTGTCTTACAATGTTTTACGGACTTTGCGGTACGATGAATTCAATATTCGGATGTATAAGGGGTCTGCAGGATGCTAAGACACCGCTTATAATTTCGATTATTGCATCGGTTATATTCAGAACAGCTTGGGTGGCTATAGTTCCGGCAATGACCGGTAAGATTGAATCCATATATATGGCATTCCCGCTTACGTGGTTTATTAGCACTGCGCTTGGAATGATAGCTTTTGAAATAATATTTAACAAAAGAAAGAAAGAACTTGGAAAAAGTGATTTAATTGAGAAAGCATAGGCTTTCCGGGGCATAAAATGGTTTCGCATGAAGAGATATTTTCGCCGAAAGAGGCCGGAAAAATCTTTGACAACATGAGCGATGGAGTTTTGCTTGTAGATGAGGATCAAAAAGTCACCTACTTTAATTCCGCCTGCAGAAAGATATTTTTTAACGGTGAAGAGATATTAAACCGCAACTTCGAAGAGGCATTTCTTTTTAATCCCAAGAACAAAGAATTCAATACTTTCTTTACCGATATTATCAAGCATAACAAAAACGCAAAGAAAACATTGACATTCCAATTGCCTAACGGCGAGAAAGTATACCTTCTTGTCGAGGTATCGATGAAAAACGACGGTACCTATCATGAAGAAGACGAATTTAAAGGTATGCTTGTAATGGTGGAAGATGTAACCATTTATTCCAGATTAAGAGTATTGTCACATGATTGTGCACATATATTTGCGGCGCTAATTATCGGCATATGCATATATCTGTCTGTCTGGAGCTTTTGCCGATTTACTTTGCGAATCCCGCTTAAAGCTACGCATTATATGTATATGATAGAAGGAATTACGGCAATTCTTTTCATAGACATATGGCTTTTCACGAGCTTTAAGATGGGAGATATCGGTCTTCTTATTAACAAAAAGCGCTGGAAGAAGAATATAATTCAGACGCTTGTGATGGGGGCAATAGCCTGCGGTATACTTTTCCTTATGAGATGCGGGCAAATCTGGCTTGGTTTGCCGGGTAAGTCATATTTTATAGGTGGTTCGTTTGCAGGAGCACGAAGCTATCTTATCACTGCATTTTTTCAGGAATTCTTGGCAAGAGGTGTAATACAGACATCGCTTAAATATATTCTTCAGGTTAAGCATCAGAGGGGTATAAGCGTATTTACGACATCGCTTTTATTTATGATGATGCATTTGCCGTTTGGATTTTTCTTTATGGTTGGTGCGTTTGCCCTATCGGTTGTGCTTGGATTCATATATGAAGAGCAGGAAGATCTTTACGGATGTGCGCTTTTACACTGGGGAGTCGGATATC
>JAGAAH010000234.1 GCA_017615375.1 Lachnospiraceae bacterium
TAGATGCGCTTAATCCATCGGAGGAATTTAACGTTAAAGTTTTCAAAGATATGGCGGATGATGCATTGGATAAAATATATGATAAGAATCAAATTCCTATGGTTGTAGGAGGAACGGGATTCTATATTCAGGCGCTTTTATACGGAGTGGAATTTCCGGAAGAAGGCTCAAATTCCGATTATCGTAACGAACTTACCCGAATTTACGAAGATAATAATGCAGAGTATCTTCATAATATGCTTAAGGAAGTAGACCCTGAGGCAGCGAATGAGATTAATCCGAATAATGTAAAGCGTGTAATCAGGGCACTCGAATTCTATCATGACAATAATTCGAAAATCAGCGAGCATAATAAAAAGATGAGAGAGCGCGAAGCCGTATTTAACAGTGCATTTTTCGTACTTACCGATGACAGAGCAAAGCTTTATGAAAGAATTGATTTAAGAGTCGATAAGATGATTAAAGACGGTCTTGTTGATGAGGTAAAAGCGCTTAAAGATCAGGGGTATGTAAGACATGACGTTGCCATGCAGGGACTCGGATATAAGGAAATACTTGATTACCTTGACGGATTATGCACGCTTGATGAGGCAGTATATATCATAAAACGTGACACGAGGCATTTCGCAAAACGTCAGATTACCTGGTTTAAGAGAGAAAAGAATGTCATATGGATTGACAGAAGCAAGTTTTGCGGTGATGTTAATGCAATTGTCGACTATATGGTTAACGTATTAAAGGAAAAGGATATATTAAGGAGTTAAGATGGATAAGGAAGTATTAAAATCATATTACAAACACTATGGAATCGATGAAGACGTATTTGAATTCGGTGAGAAAATTCTCGACGAATTAAAGGAACGCTTCGAGAATATCGACAGAATCGCCGAGATTAATCATCTTCGCGTTATGGAAGCATTTAAGAATAACAGAGTTGATACGGAATGTTTTAATATTGCGACCGGATACGGATACGATGATGTCGGAAGAGATACGCTTGAAAAGGTATATGCTGATTTATTCCATGGCGAAGATGCCTTGGTACGTCCGCAGATTACGTGCGGTACGCATGCGCTGGCACTTGCTTTAATGTCCAATTTACGTCCGGGTGATGAGCTTTTATCTCCTGTAGGTAAACCGTATGATACGCTTGAATCGGTTATAGGTTTAAGAGAATGCAAAGGTTCTTTGAAGGAATACGGCATAACTTACAGTCAGGTTGATTTGCTTCCAAACGGGGATTTCGATTATGAAGGCATTAAAAATGCCATTAATGAAAGAACCAAGCTTGTTGAGATTCAAAGATCAAAGGGATATGCCACAAGACCGACATTGTCAGTTGAAAGAATCGGAGAGCTTATTAAGTTTATAAGAGGCCTAAAGCCTGATGTAATCGTAATGGTAGACAATTGCTACGGTGAATTCGTTGAAACAATCGAGCCGCTTGATGTCGGAGCTGATATGATGGTCGGTTCTTTAATTAAGAATCTGGGTGGCGGTATCGCGCCTATAGGCGGATATATAGTAGGTACGAAAGAGTGTATTGAAAATGCGGCCAACAGACTTACTTCTCCGGGCTTGGGAAAAGAAGTCGGTGCGTCGCTTTCGACGATTAAGTCTTTCTATCAGGGACTTTTCTTTGCACCAAACGTTGTTGCATCTGCGTTAAAAGGTGCGATTTTTGCGGCAAACATATATGAAAAGCTCGGATTTGAAGTACATCCAAAGGCTGCAGATGAAAGATTTGACATTATTCAGGCGATTACATTCCATAAACCGGAAGGACTTATTGCATTCTGTGAAGGAATCCAGGCAGGTGCGCCTATTGACAGCTATGTAATGCCGGAACCTTCGGATATGCCGGGATATGAATCCAAAGTTATTATGGCGGCAGGAGCTTTTAACCAGGGCTCATCTATCGAGCTTTCCGCAGACGGTCCTCTTCGTGAGCCGTATACGGCTTTTTTCCAGGGTGGAATCACTTATCAGCACGCTAAACAGGGCATTCTTATGTCGTTGCAGAAAATGAAAGAAAAAGGGCTTGTTAAACTATAATAATCTGTACACAAATATAGGTATTTATGGTAAAATAACACTGTGTGTTCTTTCGCTATTTGGGAGATAGAAAGGACAACATTGAAACATAGAACAATTAAACAATTACCTTTATCGGAACAGCCGGAGGAGATCTTTTCAAGGTTGGGGCCGGCAAGTATGACGGATGCGGAACTTCTTGCACTTATATTAAGGAGTGGCACGAAGGAGAAAAGCGCGTTAAACCTTGCGGAAGAAGTGCTTGGTTATGATAACGGCAATATTCTTAATATCTTAAGACTTTCTTATGATGAATTACTTAAGATAGACGGAATAGGCAAAGTCAAAGCAATTAAGCTTAAAGCGATTGCGGAATTGAGTAACAGAATCTATATTACGTCAAGGAAAAGAACGGTAAGATTTGATTCACCTTTAAGTATTGCCGATTATTACAAGGAATCATTAAGGCATCTTAAAAGGGAGAATATACTGCTTCTTATGCTTAATACCAAGCTTGATTTGATTGCAGAA
>JAGAAH010000026.1 GCA_017615375.1 Lachnospiraceae bacterium
GATGAAATTATAAAGTATCTTGCAGAAAAATACGGTAAATTTATGAAATTTACCGAACCGGCATACATTGCGTATAATGATGGTAATAGTTCCCATGGATATATAGGATATGAGAATTCCGGAAATATAAAGAAAAGAATAGTTAATCATGATTTAAACTATATCAGATTCGGAGTTATTGAAGATGCCGGAAAATGTTATTGGCTATCATTGTTTAATACGTACGATTACGTTGATTACATTGGAGATTACCCGATAATAAGTGTTGACGAAGCAAAAAAAGCATTATTTTCCGGTGAGTATATGACGGATATTCCGTCTATTATCCTTCGCCTTGCGGAAATCAAAGAAGCAGATATTGCGAAAATAACGGTGAATTATGTAGAGCCATCTAGCGGGTATCAGGAGTATTATATTCCGTTCTATAAATTCTATGTGGATATTACAGAAGGATATAATAGGACGTTGAAAGAATTAAATAGGCAAAGCGATTTGGATGATGGCGTTAAAACGTACGGAATCTTTTATATTCCTGCAATCAGAAGTGAATACTTGATGGATTATAATAGACCTAATAATAATACTTTTTGGGATTAACCGACCCTTGGTGTGTGGCCTGCGTTTTTTTACGTGCGTACTTGCACGCAAAGTCTTACGGGGGTATAATAAAACTTGTGGTACTTTGTACCTGAATGGTGGTTTATTATATTTTTTACAATAAGGAGAGCTATATAATGAAGAAAACTATGGACGGAAACGAAGCTGCGGCTTACGTCTCCTATGCGTTTACCGAAGTAGCTACCATATATCCTATTACTCCGTCATCACCTATGGCAGAGCACGTTGACGTATGGTCAGCAAACGGAATGAAGAACATCTTCGGACAGAGAGTTCGTCTTGTAGAGATGGAATCCGAGGCAGGTGCCTGCGGAGCTATGCACGGTTCACTTGAGGCAGGAGCTTTGACAACAAGCTACACCGCTTCTCAGGGACTTATGCTTATGATCCCGCCTATGTACAGAATCGCCGGACAGCTTATGCCGGGCGTATTGCATGTAGCAGCAAGAACTGTTGGTACACATGCATTCTCTATCTTTGGTGATCATTCCGATGTTATGACAACAAGACAGACCGGATTTGCAATGTTATCATCCGGTTCCGTTCAGGAGACAATGGATCTTGCAGGTATTGCTCATCTTGCAGCAATCGAAGGCCATGTACCGTTCATGCATTTCTTTGACGGATTCAGAACATCTCATGAAATTCAGAAGATTGATGTTCTTGATTATAAGGATCTTGCAAAGCTCGTTAATAAGAAAGAATTAGATAAGTTTAGAAAGAATGCTCTTAACCCTGAGCATCCGGTTCAGCGTTCTACAGTTCAGAACCCTGACGTATTCTTCCAGGCACGTGAGGCTAATAACCCTTACTACAATGCAATTCCGGGTATTGTAGAGAAGTACATGCAGAAGATTAACAAGCTTACGGGAAGAGATTATCATTTATTCAACTATTATGGTGCAAAGGACGCAACAGACGTTATTATAGCAATGGGTTCTGTAAGCGGAACAGCACAGGAGGTTGTTGATTACCTTAACAAGAAGGGTAAGAAGACTGGTTACTTACAGGTACATTTATATCGTCCGTTCGATGTAGAGTTCTTCTTAAAGCAGCTTCCTAAGACAGTTAAGAGAATTGCTGTATTAGATCGTACAAAAGAGTGCGGTGCCGTAGGCGAGCCTCTCTACTTAGACGTTGTTGCAGCATTTGCTAATGCTAAGAAGGCGCCGTTTATTATCGGTGGTCGTTACGGTCTTTCTTCAAAGGACGTAACACCTGCACAGATTATTGCAGTATATAAGAATCTTGAAGCAAAAGCTCCTAAGGCTCACTTTACAGTAGGTATCGAAGATGACCTTACTCATCTTTCACTTAAGGTTGGCAAGGAGATTAACCTTTGCGATAAGACAACGGTTAGCTGCAAGTTCTGGGGTCTTGGTTCCGACGGTACCGTTGGTGCCAACAAGAACTCCATTAAGATTATCGGTGACCATACAAATAAGTATGCACAGGCTTACTTTGAGTATGATACCAAGAAGTCAGGCGGTATTACGAAGTCTCACTTAAGATTCGGTGATAAGCCAATCCGCGGAAGCTACCTTGTTAAGGAAGCTGAATTCGTTGCTTGTCATAACCAGTCTTACATGGATAAGTACGATATCGTATCGGAAGTTAAGAAGGGTGGAGTATTCTTACTTAACACAATCTGGACCGATAAGGAATTAGATAAGAAATTACCTGGTCATGTTAAGAGAACAATCGCAGAGAAGAATATTCAGTTCTACTGCATCGATGCAACAGACATCGCTAAGAAGATTGGTCTTGGTAACAGAACCAATGCAATATTACAGGCAGCATTCTTCAAGCTTGCCAACATCATCCCAATTGATGATGCGGTTAAGTATATGAAGGACGCTATTGTTAAGACGTACGGTCACAAGGGTGACAAGGTTGTCAACATGAATAAGGAAGCTGTAGATCAGGGTGTTAACGCACTTAGAAAGATTAAAGTTCCGGCATCTTGGGCAACTGCTAAGGATGAAGTTAAGAAAGCTAAGAACGTTCCTGATTACGTTAAGAATATTCAGGAGCCGATTAACGCACTTAAGGGTGACTTACTTCCGGTATCTGCATTTAAGAATATGGCAGACGGTACAGTTCCGCTTGGATCAAGTAAGTATGAGAAGCGTGGTGTATCGGTAGATGTTCCTACTTGGGATCAGAAGAAGTGTATCCAGTGTAAC
>JAGAAH010000027.1 GCA_017615375.1 Lachnospiraceae bacterium
AGAAAGCGTAATTACATACTCGTAGAATTCCTCCGGGATTATAAGACAATCCATAAGTGCATCAAATGTCGTAATTATAGTTAATCCCGCATCCTCGTTCATGCGCTTTAATACCGATAATCTTTGCGTCGTAAGTAAATTGCCTCTTACATCTGCCTGATAGAAAAGCACATCCTTTGCAGGGTAGTACATAACTTCCCTGTCATACATGCGATATTCATCCAGAAGTTCCCGCGCTTTTATCTCGGAATAAGTGATTAAAAGCCTGTTCTTTTTTGCGGATAAACCGTTAACCAGACACGGTTTTACAGCATCAATAGAGCCGGAGAGTTGAATTAACCCCCCGGTCTTCTTTCTTCTTTCTTCAATTATTTCGTAGCTTAGTAAGCTTCGTAGCGGATTCCCGAATATTCCCATCCTACTCTTCCTTCTTACCGTTATACATAGACATGGCGTCTTCCGCGCGGTCTTCAGTAAGAAGCACTGCAGCTGCTGCCGCATCTACGATTGCGTCATCTACCAGTGCCCTCTCTGCTTTGCTAAAAGCGCTTAATACGTGGTCTGCCAAGTCCTGGCCTTCCTTCTTGCCGCCTGCGCCGATTTTCACACGCTTAAAGCCATCGGTTCCAAGATGTGCAATTATGCTCTTGATTCCGTTATGTCCGCCGGCACTGCCTTTGAGTCGCACTCTTATTCTTCCCGGCTCAAGACTTATATCATCGAATAATACAATAACATCTTTAACAGGGTCAAGCTTATAAAAGTCCGTAAGCGCTCTCACCGCGATACCGCTTTCATTCATAAACGTCTGCGGTTTGCAGAGGATTACTTTCTCGTTACCGATAAAGCCCTGACCTATCAGTGCATTACTCTTCTTCTCTTTAACTTTGATATCATACTTATCCGCCAGGCAATCGATTGTATCAAAGCCAAGGTTATGCCTTGTCTTTTCATATTTCTTCGTCGGATTGCCAAGACCCACTATCAAGTACATGTCATTACCTCTTTAACATTGAAACGGGAGGCCGCCATAAGACGCCCTCCTTGTTTCTCTTTAATTTACTATTATTATTGCATTTTTGATGTCTTCTGTAAAGACCTAACAACTGTGGCAACTAGGCCTTTGCTGCCGTTGCCTTCTCATATGCCTCAAGAATCATAGTCTGTAATCTATTTCTTGTGTCGGAATTAATCGGATGCGCTATATCTCTATAGTCCTCGCCCGTACCTCTTCTGCTCGGCATCGCGATGAATAATCCTTTTTCACCTTCAATAACTTTAATATCGTGAACAACGAATTCATCATCAATCGTAATGGAAACAGCTGCCTTCATTTTTCCTTCTTTTTCGATAAGTCTAACCCTAATGTCTGTAATCTGCATTTCCAACCTCCTTATGATGCCACGGATTCCCGCGTATTTAAAAGTAGTATAACTTAAATTCGTGAAAACCTTTTGTTTTTTGTGTTAATCTTTCTGTGAGATTTCTTCACAATCTTGCATTTAATGTTATTATGTATATAATTAAGTATTGGCACTCAATCATGTGTGATATAAAAGAGGTTTTAATATGTATCAGATGAATTTTGACAAGCCTTCGCATGTATATTTCATAGGCATCGGCGGCATTAGTATGAGCGGTCTCGCAAAGATTTTACTGGACCGCAATTTTAAAGTATCGGGCTCCGACTGGAATCGCTCGGAACAAACCGACACTCTCGAACGCCTTGGCGCCGTTATACACTTTGGCGAGCAAAAATATGAAAATATTACTTCGGATATAGATGTATTGGTATATACCGCTGCAGTTCATCCTGACAATCCCGAATTCATCCACGCAAAGGAACTTAATATTCCTATGATGACAAGAGCAGAATTCTTGGGCGAGCTCATGGAATTATTTAAGCGCTCCGTTGCCATATCGGGTACACACGGTAAGACAACAACGACTACGATGATTTCGGAGATTCTCATGAAAGCATCCGCAGATCCTACCATATTAAATGGCGGTGTTATCCGTTCAATTAATTCCAATACGAAGATAGGCCACTCGGACATTTTGGTATCCGAAGCTTGCGAATACACCAACAGTTTCCATTCTTTCTATCCTATGTATTCGGTTGTTATGAATATAGAAGAAGATCATCTTGATTTCTTTAAGGATTTGGAAGATATAAGAAAGTCTTTCCTTCGTTTTATGGAAAATACCAAGAAGGAAGGCTTTGTTATCGCAAACGGCGAGATAACCGCATTAGGTAAACTTACGGAAAATCTTGACAGAAACATTATAACTTTCGGTCTTAAACCTACGTTTAATTACTACGCTCTTAACATAACCGAAAACGAGCTCGGCCATGAAGAGTACGACTTATATAAGGAAGGAACTTTACTCGGCCATATAACACTTGCGCTTCCGGGAATATATAACGTATATAATTCACTTGCGGCAGCCGCAACAACGCTTACAATGGGAATTCCTTTCGAGGCGGTTAGAGACGGTCTTCTTTCTTGTATCGGTTCTAAGAGAAGATTCGAAATTAAAGGCGAATGGAACGGTGTAACCATACTTGACGATTACGCACATCATCCGACAGAGATTGAATCTGCGCTTAAGGCAGCAAAAACACTTAAAAAGAATCGTATAATCTGCGTATATCAGCCACATACATACACAAGAACCAAAGCGCTTTTCCCGCAGTTTGTCGACGCTTTGTCACATGCAGACATTGTTGTTTTGCCTGATATATATGCTGCAAGAGAGACGGATGACCTTAACATAAGCAGTAAAGACATAGCAGACGCTCTTAACTTAAGAGGAGTTGAAAGTTATTATTATCCATCTTTCGACGAAGTTCAAAAATTTTTAGAAGAAAAATGTATCAACGGCGATTTGTTGATAACAATGGGCGCCGGAAACGTTGTAAATATTGGAGAATCGCTCCTCAAAAAATAATTATCCACATTATCAACACCCGAAACTACTTTCGAAAGTATTATCGGGTGTTGATTTTATTACAGCCGTTTTTGATTGCTATTTTTTAACAATATGCCCCGCACGCCTTTGCTTAATGCTTTTCGTAATTTTGATTAAATTGAAATTTAAATTTCTAAGCCGAACTTATCCACATATCAACAATTGTCAGACTTCTTCTATCCCTTGATATGAGCGGGTTTTAGCCTCTTTAAACTTGCAAAAATCTATGTTATAATTCAACTCACGTGACGGCAAAACCCGTCTCGCAACGTTAAATTAAGGAGAGCTAACCACATGGACGACATCGTACTTCAATCCGAATGCAATGACAATTTCACCTTAGTATCAAACAACTTCATAGACTGTCTTATGCCTTCGGCCAATGGTGAGTACGTTAAGGTCTTCTTGTATCTCCTTCGCTCCTTAAGCGATCGCTCCCGTTCTTTCAACACCGCAGCCGTAGCGGATGTATTCGAGAGCACGGAAAAAGACGTAATAAGAGCACTTTCCTACTGGGAAAGAAACGGTCTTATAAGTCTTACATATAATAACGGCGATCTTAGGGAAATTACCATTCTAAATTCCGTTAATCGCAATAACCCGAACCCTCCTAAAGGAACGGGTATCAAAAAAACAAATGAGGCACCGTCGTCGCCTGCCGTGTCCAATTTACAGGCAGTAGATAACGACGTCTTACTCAAAGACAAATCAAGTTTTACTATTACAGATTTGCAGGATTTCTGCGACAGGGAAGATGTAGCGGATATAACGCTGGCTTTGGAACACTATATGGAAAGACCGCTCGGCGCAAGCGAGCTTCAATCTCTCCTTTGGTGGCACGAAGAATTAAAGTTCCCGATTCCTCTTATAGAATATTTAATAGAATACTGTCTCTCAAGAGGCCACAAGTCATTCTCTTACATTGACGCAGTTGCCAAAGCTTGGGCACAGGACGATATTAAAACCGTTGAGCAGGCAAAGAGACTTAACAATCTCTATTCGACAGCCAACCATACGGTTATCAAGGCCTTCGGAATTAAAGGCCGCTCTCTTACAGATCCTGAAATTGCCATAATAACGAAATGGACTTCGGAATATGGTTTCTCGACGGATATCATTGCGGAAGCATGTAAGAGAACAATATTGCAGACTCACGATGCAAGTTTCGCTTATGCAGACTCCATTCTTAAAGGATGGCACAAGTCTAACGTAACAAGCATCGAAGACATTGCAAGATTAGATGAAGAATTCAATCAGTCAAGGAAGACCGTAAAAGATAAAGTAACAAATGCTCCAAATCACGCAACACAAGTTAACAAATTCAAGAACTTCGCAGAACGTGATTACGATTTCAAAAAGCTGGAAGATGAACTCGTAAACAGAAACTTAAACTAATCGCTTCATCCGGTTAACAGGTAATTACAGGAGGACATAAAATGCCTTTATCCAACAGTCAGTACGATTCATTGAAGCGTGAATACGACTCTCGTCGTCTTAACGCATTTCATGAAGTTAATAACCATAAGGAAGAATTATATAAGAAAGAACCTGAAATCTTAAAAATCGATCAGTCTATCGCTTCTCTTTCAATCAAGCACGCCGAGCGTCTTCTTGAAGGCGATGAT
>JAGAAH010000028.1 GCA_017615375.1 Lachnospiraceae bacterium
AGCAGATAAGTACTTGCTCTTCGGCCATGAAAGGAAGAAGGACTGTCTGCTGTCGAATCCGGGAACGGTGATTTCAATTAATGAACCGTCCTTTAAGAAATCGGTTACCTGATTACGTGGAAGCAATGTAATTCCACGACCTCTTAATGCAGCGATAAGAAGAATATCATAGCTTATACTCTCCCAGAAAGGATTAACGCTTACATTGTTCTTCTTAAGGAAACTGTCAAGGTAATCACGCTGTGCGCATCCTACTTCTCTTAAAAGAAGTCTTGAATTGCTTAAAAACTCGGAATCTACTGTGTGATTCTTCGGGAGAGGACCGTATTCCGGCGATGCTACGAAGATAAATGAGTCCTCGCCGATAACGCGGCTTTCAAGTTCCGGCGAAGTTCTGAATTCGTCGGTTATAATTACATCGACGTCGTTATTTTTAAGCATCTCCACAAGGAGTGCTGAACGGTTAATTACGACATGTACTTCTTCTTCAGGGTTAAGTTCGGAATATTTAACTACAAGACCGTCAAGAAGCGCGCTTCCTGCGGTATCGTTTGCACCGATTCGTAAGATATGCTGAGAACTTCCCTGTTTCATGAGGTCGTCGAGTTCCGTATTCATTTCAAGAATGTTGGTTGCGTATTCAAATAATACGTCTCCGGATGGTGTAGGCATTAAAGCTTTTGGAAATCTTTCAAAAAGTACGACATTGTAGTGACTCTCCAACTCTTTTATTGTCTGGCTTACCGAAGGCTGCGTCATGTATAATTTCTTTGCGGCAGCAGTCATATTGCGCTCCGTATAAACAACAAGAAATACTTTAAAGTGTCTAAGTGTCATATTATTACCTCTGATTGAATCAATAAATTAACTGTTAACGACGTCTATTATAACACGTTTCATAGGCAAAAGGTTATAGAAAAAATAAACAATTAGTGAACGCAAAAAAGACATTTGTTTTTGATATAATACACAAGTTATTTCGGGATATAAGAAAGGATGTAAAAAAATGTTAGCCAAATTCAGTGTAAGAAAGCCATATACCGTGCTTGTAGGTATAGTGCTTATATTATTGCTCGGTTTTATATCGTTGACCAGGATGTCGACGGATCTTCTTCCGAGTATGAATATGCCTTATGCCGTAATAATTACGACCAATATAGGCTCTACGCCGGAAGAAATAGAGAAGCTTATTACGGCTCCTATCGAAGGTTCCATGGCGTCAATGACCAATATCAAGAATATAACTTCGGAATCGCATGACAATTATTCCATGGTTGTTCTTGAATTCTATCAGTCTGCCAATATGGATTCAATAACCGTAGATATGCGCGAAAAGCTCAATAACTTAAAGGATACTTTCCCTGAGAACACGGGTAATCCTACGATTATGAAGATTAATCCGGATATGCTTCCGGTTCTGATTTCAGCGGTATCTGTAGAGGGAATGGATATAGAGGAACTTACCGAATATGTTAACAATACGGTAGTCCCGGAAGTTGAATCGGTAGAAGGAGTAGGTTCCGTTACCGTATCGGGCGGCGTTACGACAACCATTGAAGTTACGCTTAATAAGGAAAAGTGTGAGGAAAAAGTTTCCGACATTAAAGCGCTTTTACCGCCATATATTCCGTTTGACCTTGATCTTTATACGGTCTTTGATGAAGAGACCTTGTCCAATATAATTAAAGCTCAGAATCTTTCCATGCCTGCGGGATACGTTAGCCGTGAAGGACAGAAGGTTATGGTAAGAGTCGGCGATGAGCTTAACGGTATCGAAGATGTTAAAGCGCTTCCTGTACTTGATTTAAAGATTCCGGGTGTGCCGGTTATTACGCTTGATGATATAGCAGATGTTGAGTATAGGGATAATTCCGATGAAGGATATACTTCGATTAATAAGACTGCGGGAATAATCCTTACAATCGATAAGCAGACGGGTTATTCTACCGGTGACGTAACCAAGGCAGCAATAAAAAGACTTAATGACCTTTCGGAAGAAAAGGAAGGTTTAAGCGCCATAACGGTTATGGACCAGGGCGTATACATCAAGTTTATCGTGGATTCTATCGTTAAGAATATGCTTTACGGCGGAATCCTTGCGATAATCATATTATTTATCTTCTTAAGAGACTTAAAGCCTACACTTGTTGTTGCTTGCTCGATTCCGGTATCTGTTATCGCTGCTGTCGTACTTATGTACTTTAGCGGTGTAACATTAAATGCAATTTCATTATCGGGATTATCCCTTGGTGTCGGAATGCTTGTAGATAACTCGATAGTAGTTATGGAGAATATCTACAGGCTAAGGTCAAAAGGACATAGCATAGAAGATGCGGCGGTTGAAGGAACCAAGCAGGTTATAGGTGCGATTGTTGCGTCCACGCTTACAACTGCCTGTGTATTCTTGCCGATAGTATTTACCGAAGGTATTACGAGACAGCTTTTCGTGGATATGGGATTAACCATTGCATATTCACTTCTTGCCTCACTTGTAATCGCAATGACATTTGTGCCTATGATGTCTAAGGTTGCGATGAAAAATCTTAAAGAGAAAAACCACGGATTGTCGGACAAATTGCGTGACATATATGCCAAAGTGCTTGCAAAGGCGATAAGGTATAAGGCTGTTGTATTTATCCTTGCACTTGCAATTCTTGGATTAAGTGCGTGGGGTGCTTTGTTGAACGGAACCGCATTTATGCCTGAGATGGAAAGCACGCAGATGTCTGCGACACTCATCCCTGATAAAGAGGACATAACGGTGGCCGAAATTGCAGAGCTTTCTGACGAAGCTATCGAGAGAATTATGAAGATAGACGGAATAGAAGCAGTCGGTGCCAATTACGGCGCGGCATCCGTATCATCCATACTTACGATGGGGCAGGGCGATGACGGAGTATCAATGTACATCATTGTTTCCGAGAATAAGGAAATGAAGAACGCAGAGCTTGCAGCCAAGATAGAAGAAGTGTGTGCGGACCTTCCTTGTACAATGAAGGTTCAAAGCTCCGTTATGGACATATCTTCTTATATTGCAAGCGGATTAAAGATTAATATTAAAGGACGCGATGTCGATACGCTTACGGATCTTGCGGCTAAGGTACGCGATATAGTAAGTAAAACCGAGGGTACCGTAGATGTTAAGTCCGATATAGATGAGATGTCACCGGGAA
>JAGAAH010000001.1 GCA_017615375.1 Lachnospiraceae bacterium
ATCCTTGGCACCTGCTTCGATGGCAGCTTTAATCTGACCCTGTGTACCAACAGAAGAAACCATTATGATATTTGCGTTCTCGTCAAATGCCATAATCTGCTTGATAGCTTCGATACCATCTAACTGAGGCATAACAATATCGAGAAAGACTACATCAATACCGCCGTTTTTGTAGATGTTAACGGTTTCCTTACCGTCTCTGGCTTCTACAAAATCTTCGTATCCTGCCTCGCTGAGTACGTCTTTCAGCTGTTTACGCGCCAATATAGAATCGTCGCTGATTAGAATTTTTAAATTTTGGGATGACATGTATCTACCTCGCTAATTACATAATATGTTAATTAAATACTACAACATTTTAAATAGACTTTCAATGAATTTTTTGCAAAATGTTACCCTTAAGCACTACTAATTGCAGTAAGTTTTGTGGTAATATAACTATAAACGATGTTTATGAATATTATATGTATTGGGACGGAAAATGAGCAAAATTTTAATAGTAGACGACAACGCAAAAGACCGAGCAATTCTTAAGAAATATGCTTCTTTTGAAGGATATGATATTGATGAAGCCAATAACGGCATGGATGCTGTTAAAAAGTGCGAGAATAATTACTATGACGTTATTCTTATGGATGTTATGATGCCGGAACTTGACGGCTTCTCGGCAGCGAAAACAATTATTGACAGTAAAGACATTCCCGTAATATTCGTTACGGCAAGAAATGATGAGTATGACAGAATACACGGTTTCGAAGTGGGAGCGGATGATTATGTAATTAAACCGTTTTCACCGAAAGAGCTGATGATGCGTATTAATGTAGTTATTAAAAGGCATGAAAAAGCAAACAGCAAAAACGTGGTAACGGACGGTCATGATGTTTTCAAGATGGATGCTTTAGAGGTTGATTTTACGGCAAGAACACTTAAGGTGGATAATCGTGAAGTAGCCATGGCCCCTAAGGAGTGTGCGCTTTTATTCTATCTTGTAAAAAACAGAAATATTGCATTACCTCGCGATAAGATATTGACGGAAGTCTGGGGATTTGATTATTATGGAGATGAGAGAACTCTGGACACACATATAAAGCAGGTGAGAAAAGCACTTGGAAGATACAGAAAGTGTCTTGTTACGATGAAGGGAATCGGATATAAGTTCAATTCCGCAAACTAAGCTATTAAAGGCACAATCAGTCTTTGATGTTAATAAATGATTATTTTTAAGGAGGAACATGTAATGGCAACAAGAGCAAATTACAAACGTACAGACATCGGACCGGGAAAGGTCGGATTCTCCAAGACAAGATCAATTATCGAGGCCGCTTTTTACGGTAATAACGTAGTTAAAGTTAATACTTTAAAAGAAGCTTATGAACTTGCAAAGAATTCACCGGGAACAATTGTAACCGATATGCCTGTATACAGGGGTGAAGAATTTGGTTTGGAGCCTGATGCAAAGGTATTGCTTTTTAATGATGGTTCCATTACAGGTAGATATGCACCTGCAAGAAGAATTACGGGGCAGCCGGGAGTTAATACCGAGAAGCTTGATAAGCTCCTTATGGATGCAATATATGACACAAGATGGGATACATTGTATCATGCCGAAGTATTTATCGGCCTCGATCCTGAATTTATGGTAAAAGCTCATCTTCTTATTCCTGAAGGCGAAGAGAATCTTCTCTATAACTGGATGCTTAACTTCCAGTATATGTCTGATGAGTATGTTAAGATGTATAAGAACAGCAAGCTTTACGAGAATGAGCCTGATATCTATATTTTCAGTAACCCTCAGTGGACCGGTACCGATCAGACAGATATCTCCGATCCTAATTGCTTATGTTACTTCAATACTGAGCAAAACTGCGCAGCAATTCTTGGTATGAAGTACTTCGGAGAGCATAAGAAAGGTACACTTACACTTGCATGGGCTATGGCCAACAGAAACGGCTATGCTTCATGCCATGGCGGACAGAAGGAGTATACTTTAAAGGGTGGCAAGAAGTTCGTTGCAGCCGTATTCGGTCTTTCGGGATCGGGAAAGTCTACACTTACACATGCAAAGCACGGTGGCAAGTATCCGGCAATCAAGGTATTGCATGATGATGCTTTTATCATCAATTCCGATACATGTTCTTCAATCGCGTTGGAGCCTACTTACTTTGATAAGACGGCGGATTATCCTACAGCGTGTGAAGATAATAAGTTCTTATTAACTGCTCAGAACTGCTCGGCAACAGTTGATGAGGACGGCAAAGTCGTTCTTGTAACAGAAGATATAAGAAATGGTAATGGCCGCGCAATTAAGAGTAAGCTTTGGTCACCAAACCGTGTAGATAAGATTGAATCACCTGTTAATGCAATCTTCTGGATTATGAAGGATCCTACAATTCCGCCGGTAGTTAAGCTTAAAGGTGCAAGTCTTGCATCTGTTATGGGTGCAACCTTGGCAACCAAGCGTTCAACCGCAGAGAGACTTAAAGAGGGCGTAGATCCTAATAAGCTTGTAGTTGAGCCTTATGCAAATCCATTTAGAACATATCCTTTAGTTAACGACTACAATAAGTTCAAGAAGCTCGTTAAGGATAAAAACGTAGACTGCTATATCATTAATACCGGTGATTTCATGGGCAAGAAGGTTACAAAGGAAATCACATTGGGTGTTCTTGAATCAATCGTTGAAGGCAAGGCTAAGTTTACCCAGTGGGGACCTTTCACCGATATCGAGATCTGTGAGGTTAAGGGATACGTTCCGAACCTTAAGGATAAGAAGTATGTAGATACAATGAAACAGCGTATGCAGGACAGACTTGATTATGTTAAGTCACTCGATACCGAGATGGACGGATATAACAAGCTTCCTAAGGATGCAGCAGATGCAATTAAGAACGTTGTAAAACAGGCTAATACATTATAATTGTAGCGACAATTAATACAATAACTTTAAATAGTCGTAAAATTGTCACTTAGACTTC